>JAPHSC010000229.1 GCA_026193125.1 Gammaproteobacteria bacterium | reverse complement strand
GCCTCAAGAAGAAGGAAGAAGAAAAGCCCGCGGCACCGCCGAAGCCATCCGCCGAGGAAACCCTGCTGATGGAGATTCGAGACCTGCTGAAGAAAGATTAGACTTATTCAGAAGTCACAAAAAAGCCGGCGGCCCAGTCAGGGCGCCGGCTTTTTCCGTGCCTGAAACCGGGTATTACTGAATACTGGAAGGCTCGGAAGACTTCTCATCCAGCCGGGCGAATTGCCGTTTGAGCAATTCAAGATCTGAATTCAGTTCCACCATGTCGGCGACAATTCGTGCGGCTTCCCGCAGCAGCAGGTCTGGGCCTTCATCCTGTTCTTCTTCAGCGCCATCGGCGGCCAATTCCGCGTCTTCCAGGTCCGCGAGTTCAGGATCAGTCTGCACCAGGGAGCCGCCTTCACCGAGTAGCGGACCACTGATGCCCTGCTTGGCTTTGCGTTCCGCCTTTTTATCTTCCTCTTCTTTCATTTTCTGGCGGCCAACCGATTCCAGCAGGGATACCCGGGTCTCGCTGGAATGCTCGTTGTAAGACTCGATATCGCTGATCAGCCAGCCAAATTCTTCATCATCGACGATTCGTCCGTGGTAGCGGCTGTCTGCAACGGCCACCAACTGGCTCAGGTCGCCACTGGTTTCATACCTGGCCGGATCAATGCTCGTCCATGGCAGGGCGTTGGTCAAAGAACTTTCACCGTATTCCTGCGGATCACCGAAGGAGGGGAAGCGGATGTCCGGCTCAACGCCCAGATTCTGGGTAGAACCGCCATTGACCCGGAAAAACTGGGCCATGGTGATCTTGAGTTGCCCCATACCGGGCCGGTCTGCTGACCCGTAATCGTCCAGATCCAGCAGGCTTTGTACGGTTCCCTTGCCGAATGTCGGCTCTCCAATGATCACGCCGCGCCCGTAATCCTGTATCGCAGCGGCAAAAATTTCCGATGCTGAAGCACTGTACCGGTTAACCAGCACCGCAAGCGGACCTTCCCATGCCATCCCCGGATCGACATCCTCTTCCAGCGAAATCCTGCCGCTGGAATTACGAACCTGGACAACCGGACCCGTGTCGATAAACAGACCGGTAAGGGTGGTTGCTTCCAGTAGCGACCCGCCGCCGTTATTCCGCAAGTCGATGACGATGCCCGCCACGCCCTGTTCCTCGAGTTCACCGATCAGGCGGCGGACGTCCCGAGTGCTGGAACGGTAGTCCGGCTTGTTCTGGGCGCGCCCGTTGAAATCCATGTAAAACACCGGCAGGTCGATCACGCCTACTTTCATTACCTCGCCATCGGACCCGGCTACCGGAACTTCGATCACTTCACTCTGGGCAGCCTGTTCTTCGAGCTTCACTTCGTTTCGCACAATATCGATAACGGAAGAAGGACCGCTCACACTGACGTCTTCCGGAAGCACTTCGAGGCGAACCACGGTATCCTTCGGACCACGGATCAGGTCGACCACGTCATCGACACGCCAGCCGATGACATCCACCAGCTTGCCGTCGCGTCCCTGCCCGACCGCCGTAATCCGGTCGCCCGCTTTCAGGCGACCATCCTTATCGGCAGGCCCGCCGGGCACGACGCTTGAAATCAGCGTGTATTCGTTTTCGCGGCCAAGCAAAGCGCCGATTCCTTCCAGCGAAAGACTCATCGAAATTTCAAAGTTTTCCGACGTCCTGGCTGAAAGATACGCCGTGTGGGGCTCTATTGAAGCTGCAAAAGCGTTCATGTAGAACTGGAACACGTCTTCGGTGTTCAGTTCATTGATGCGGCGTTCCAGGTTGTCGTAGCGTTCCGTCAGTGTTTCAACGATGGCTTCCGGCTCCTTGTCCGTCAACAACAGGCGAAGATAATCGTTCTTGACACGCTGGCGCCAGAGTTCGTCCAGTTCTGCCGTTGTGGAAGCCCACGGCTCATCTTCCCGGTCGTACTGATAGTATTCATCTACAGTGAAGTCGAACGGCTGTTTGACCCGCTCGCTGGCATATTTAATCCGTTGCTGCACGCGCTCGACGTAGACGTTGAAAATTTCATACGCCGGAAGCAGATCCGAATGCCTGAGCGAGTCGTCCAGGCCGCTACGGTAGCGCTCGAAGGTTTCGATATCAGCGGCCAGGAAATAAATCCGGCTGGGATCGAGCAGCTCCAGGTAGGCGTCGAAAATCTGGCTGGAGAGCTCATCATCCAACCGGGTGCGCTTGTAGTGGTAATTGGTCAGGAAGCGCGTGGCGATGTTGCTCGCATAACGGTGCTCCATTTCCGGCTGGATCTTCAGCGCATTTTCCGAGTCCACGGAAGCAAAAACCGCCGAAATCGCCAGTATCGATATCGCAAAAATTGAAATTCGTCTCACGTGAACAATTCTCCAAAAACCACCAGAAATCATCCCTTTTCGCCTATTTGCGTCAAGAGGAACCGGTATTTATGCCTGTTTCAGACAAAATTTACAACGTAGAGGTTCAAAATTGATGTGCCGAAAGTGACGAACGGAAGTAATTTCGTGACAGTCAGTTCATCGATTCACGCTTCCGGAACCATGCCTGACGCTTCGGCGCTCAGGTCTGCATGGTAGGAAGAGCGGACCAGCGGGCCCGAGGCAACATGTGAAAAACCGAGGCTGTAACCAAATTCCGCCAGGCTGTCGAACTCGTCAGGTGTCCAGTAGCGCATCACGGGATGATGGTGAGCCGTGGGTTGCAGATACTGGCCGATGGTGATCATATCCACGTCATGCCCGCGCAGATCCCTGAGCGTTTCGTCGACCTGTTCACGGGTTTCTCCCAGCCCCAGCATGATGCCCGACTTGGTGGGGATTTTCGGGTGCCTGGCCTTGAACCGCGCCAGTAAATCAAGCGACCACCGGTAGTCGGCGCCGGGCCGGACATTGCGGTACAACGCCTGCACGGTCTCAATGTTGTGATTGAACACATCGGGCGGTGAGGCAGAGAGAATATCCAGCGCCCGCTCCATCTTGCCCTTGCCGCGGAAATCAGGCACCAGTACCTCGATACGAATTCCGGGGTTAATCTCGCGCGTCCGGTCGAT
>JAPHSC010000276.1 GCA_026193125.1 Gammaproteobacteria bacterium | reverse complement strand
TCGTAGGTTGGCAACGACTCCTTGCGTGCGTCCATATCTTCAAGTCCGGCGACAATTCGCGCCAGGCTTTCCTCAATATTGCTTCGGTTGGAAGCCAGCACATGCTCCGACATGGCATGCTTCGCAGCCACCCGTTTGCGCAGATATACGCCCAGGAAACCGGCCACCAGGGAAGGAATGAAAACCGGCCAGTTCATCAGCTCAGGATCGAGCGAGGCCTGGTAGGCGCCCCATAGAAATCCCGCCATGATGAGCATCAAACCAGCGAGATTCATGCCGCACCTCCCTGCAGCACAAAGTAGACCGCGAACCCGACTCCCACCAGGGCCTCACCGACAATTAGCCCGGCCGCAATAGGTATACCTGCTTCTTCGCTGGTGCGCTTGCCCAGGTAGCGGTCGGAAAGAACACGCAACAAGGTACCGATACTGTAGGTCAGCACAATGTTGAAGGGCAGGTAAAAACCCAGTCCCACGGTGATACCCAGACCACCGGAGGCGGCCGAAAGCAAGGCGCCCAGGCCTGCTCCAGCCAGGTATTTTTGAACCGGTACGTCACCACCAAGTATGCCTTCAACCATGCTGGCCAGGGCTGCACCCTGGGGTGCCGGCAAGCGGTCGGAACCCAGGCCATAGGCCTCATGCAAGACAAAAATCAGGCCGATGACCAGGATGGGACCCAGCCAGGCTCCGAGAAACTGGCCCGCCTGCTGCATTCTTGGCGTCGCCCCCACCAGGTAACCAGTCTTCAGGTCCAGCATCAGGTCCGTGGCCTGGGACATCGCCACGCACGTGGCCGCACCCACCGTTATCGCAGCAATAATGGCATTACTGCGATCCAGGCCGCTGGTCACGAATATCAGCAAGGTAACGCCAATCAGGGTCATACCTGACAGGGGGGACCAATTGGTCCGGCCGATGCACTCGGACAGAATCACCCCGGCTACCCAGATCCACAAAGTACCCAGCGCCGCCATCGCCAAACCCCGCCCAACACCCACCTGCTCGGCGGAGGAAATTGCGATAAGACACAACACAATCACCGCACCGCCAATGGCCATGTAGAGCAACTTTATCGGCATTTCGTCCCGGGAAACGGCACTGCGCGCCTTGGCGGCGTCTTGCATACTGCGCACCGCACTGAGAATCAGGGGGAAGGCCATGATCACCCCGGTCACGGCACCGCCGATCAACATACCGATGCCCACGGGCCTGAACAGCGACAAGCGCAGAACTTCAGGATTGGTGACCGCAGCCCCCAGTTCATCCAGTGGCAAATCGCCCATGGCCGACAGCATGGGCGCAAGGAACCAATAGCAGGCAAAGCCGCCAATGATGAAAGCCACGCCACCGCGACCGGCGATAAAGCCGGTGCCAACAGTGAGCAAAGACAGATACCAGATGCCGTTCAGATACTCTGGCATGGCCAGGCTGGCACCCACATTCAGGTTGGATATACCGCTGGTCTGGGACCAAAAATGCAGGGCGGCGCTGATCCCTGCCGCCCCCAACAGCAGGATGGCCTTGCGAATGCCGGCACCCGGGGACTTGAGAATGGTTGCGACCGCCACGCCACCGGGATAGGTCAGGCGTTCGTAGTCAATCATCTGCTTGCGCAAGGGGATGATGAAGGCAATACCCAGGAACGCTCCGGCAATGCAACCAAACGTCAGCAGGTAAGGATTGAAACCTGGCTCTCCGAGGATGAACAGCGCGGGCACGGAGAACATCATGCCGGAAGAGGCCCCATTGACCGCGCTGGCCACGGTCTGGGTGATGTTGTTCTCGACGATGCTATAGCGACGCAACAAGCCACGCAGAATGCCGAAACCCAGTATCGCTGCAAGCTCCGAGCCTTCTATGGAAAAACCCAGTATCAAGGCCGCGTAGCCCATGCTCAGCGCAAGCAGCGCGCCAAGAATGTAACCCACAATCAGCGCATGCCAGGTCAGCTCGGGATAAGGGCCGGTACGCAGAACAAATTGTCCCACTGCTTGGGATTGACTCACGTGAGCTTCCTTGAATTCTGACCCAGCGCGCCGACCCTCCCCGGTTAGCGCCGTTTACCGGCGAGGCAAGTCCAGAAAGGTGAAGGCATTGCACACTAGGGGCATATACATACCAGACTAGGCCGAGGCCTTAAAGCTGCGGCGCAAAATAAAGGAATGTAGAAAGGCCACGCATGGCCTGAATATCAGGCCCGTCGGCCTTGCGCCGACTCCCTTGCCGTGGTTTCCGCAAGCGCGCTGTGCAGGAAGCTGTCGAGGGGCTGCGGACTCGACGTGAAGGCACCCTGCATCAGATCAACACCCGATTCGCGAACCAGTTTATCGACGTCGCCATTCTCGACGCAGCCGGCCACAGTCTTTATTCCAAGTACCTTGGCCGCCGCAATGATAGCCGCCACGATGGAGCAGGCTACGCGACTGCCAGCCATGGCCATTACCCTCTGGCCATCAATCTTTACAAAATCCACGGGCATGCTTTCCAGGTAGGGCAGACTGCTCAGACCAGAACCGAAGTCATCCAGGGCAATTTTGCAGCCCAGATCGCGCAATGCAGCCATAAAGCGCTTGCTGCGCTTCAGGTCGCTCATCATTGCGGACTCGGAAATTTCGAAACACAGTGCTTCCGCGGGGACACCACTACGTGTGAGTTGCTGTTCGACAAATTGGGGAAAATCAGCATCTGCCAGAGTCTGCCCCGACAGGTTGATCCCGCTAACGGGTCCTGCCGAGAGCCACTCGGAGCCCTTCGTGACCAACCGGTCAAGCAACTCGCCAACCACCCAGCGATCAATCGCGGGGAGCATGTCGTAGCGTTGGGCAACCGGCAGAAAACATCCTGGCGGCATTTCGATCCCGTTCTCATCAATCAGGCGCAGGAACACTTCAAAATAACCGCAGGGTGTACGTTCCAGATTGTCGTAAACCGCCTGGGCGACCAGGCTGAAGCGGCCTTCCTCCAGGGCATTACCCAGGTAATTGGCCAGGAAAATTTCGCCCTGGGGCCGGGAACTGGTGGCTTCGTCATCCACGTACAGCTCAACCTGATTGCCTCCATGCAGTTTCGCCCTGCGGCAGGCGCTTTCGGCTACTGCCAGCAGGGACAGCGAGGGCGTGTCTGCCACGCGGCTACCGGCAACTCCTACGCTGACACTCATGCTCAAACCCTGCTCACCATTTAGGTAGTGCAGGGAGGTCACTGCGTTGCAAATCTGGCGTGCCTGCTGCAGCGCATCTTCCTCGCTGACACCCGGCATCAACAAGCCAAAGCAGCTATCGCCCAGGCGGGCAAAAACCTGACCCTCCTTGAACCGGCCATTGACCAGGCTGCAAAAGTGTCTCAGAACATCATCACTGGCCTGGGCGCCAAACTCGCCCCTTACCCGGGTGAGCCGATCCAGGTCCATGTAAATCAGGGAGTGCTCCTGGGCAGATCCCGACAGGCGCAACAACTCGCCTTCAAAAGACGGCCGGCAGAGCGCACCCGTATCGGCATCAATTTTCGATTCGATTAGCAGGGCCAGTCTGCGGGCCAGGGTCTCCACGGTTGCCTGGTCCTTGCCGAGCGTGGCGTCTCTCTTGCCGGTGGCCACCAGCACGCCCTCAATCGCACCACTCGAGCCAGGCATGGGGCAGGCTATCAGGGGCATCCCCGGATCAACATCCACGGCAATGGTTTCACCGGGATTCGTCTCTGGCAGGCAAACACTGCGCCTATGCATGCTCACCCAGGCGAGAAGATTCTTTTCCACGTGCCTCGGCACCCTGGCTTCGGGGTGCTGGTCGGCGGGCTTTGCAACGCGCTGGCAATACACTCGATAGCTTGGCATGGACAGTGAGATACTCTCCAGATCAAGCGCTCTCAGAGCCTGGTCAAGGGTCTGCTCCAGACCTGCCGTGAGACTCATGGCCGGCTCAAACATCTGGTCCAGTCCAAGTACGAATTTCAATTCCGTGGTTTGTCGCCGCAAATCCAACTGCGCCTTGCCCAGTGCCTTCTGCAGCAACATATCCCGGCTGATGCAATGTATCGCCGGGCGCAACAACTGGATCACCATCTGTAGCGAGCGCGGCTCGCGACCCAGCGTACCGGCTCCCTCCGCCAGCACCACCATGGTGCCAAGCTTCACCCGGACACCGTCCCCCAGGGGGAATGCATAGGCTACGTGCCCATCTGACAGTGCCTGCATCAACGCCTTGCGCTGGGCTGCGGAATTATTGACCAGGACCCTGAGCTGCTTTTGCAACTCCACGGTCATCCCTGTCATCTGGTTGTCGGATTGAATCCAGCGATGCTGACCGGAAGCTTCGTACAGGCCAAAACCCTTCGCACCCGGCATCAGGGTCATCAGCAAACTGCTATAAGGATCCTGTCTAGCGGTACTAGTCGGGTTCGAATCCATCGAATAACTCCACCTGGGCCTTCCCTGCTGAATCTCCCCCGGATGAAAGGAGCAGCGCGAGACTTATATTGGCCCAATATGGGTGTCAGATATGTGACGTGGCTCTCAATACGGGAAGCGCTGGAACGCGAAATCCCCGAATTTTCTCAAGCGTTTCCTGGAACAGCGGAACCGTCTCAAATCATGTCATGGTCCAGGCCGGCTACACCGCTACTGATCGCCAGGATGCCGCTGCGAACTACCGAGAAAACTTCCCCGAAACGCCCGGCCTCGTCCAGAAACTCATCCAGAATCGGCCCCGACGAGGTCACCTCCAGGGTGTAGTGTCCCGGATCGCTATCCAGTACCCTCGCCCCAATGTCCGCGACGATAGTATGGAAGGCGTCCGGAACCGCACCCTCAAACGCCACTTTCATCAGCAACATTTCCCTTTCAATATGGTCGCCACCGGTCATATCCACCAGATCCACCACATCCACCAGCTTTAACATCTGGTTACAGATTTGTTGAATGACCGGATCAGCCCCCCGCGTAACCAGGGTGAGACGCGAGATCGCAAGATCACGGGTCGGGGCAACGTGCAAGGTTTCGATATTGTAGCCACGAGACGAAAACAGGCCCGCAACCCTGGACAGGGCACCCGCCTCGTTTTGCAGCAGGATTGAAATTGTATGTCTCAAGTCGTGGCCCTCCGCTGGGCAAGATCAAGCGACCAAATGTTGCGCTCCAGCATAACAACCCCCGAGCCCCCGCACCACCAGGGCAAAGGCGAAAATTCCGGGACCACGCCAAAGTGGACTTTGGTGTTCGCGCGTTGCTAGTCTAGCCTTGACAGGCGGGCTCGCGACAGGCCCAACTCGGCATCTTTCACCACTACAAATCGCCGCCAGACGGCTCACCCAAGACGGAACGCCAATGTACGCTGATCACAAGCCCATGACCACCGAGACACATCCCCTTTCAGGACGCGTCATGTCCGGATCGGAAATCATCGTGCAGGTGCTTGTCGATGAGGGTGTATCGCAAATTTTTGGCTACAGCGGCGGCGCCATCCTGCCCACTTATGACGCGGTCTTCCGTTACAACAAGGAAAAGTCTTCTGATGCCGGAGTCACCGCCGAAGCACTACCCTTGATCGTCCCTGCCAATGAGCAGGGCGCTGCCTTCATGGCTGCCGGTTTTGCCCGGGCCAGCGGCGAGGTGGGGGTGGCCATGGTGACCTCCGGGCCAGGCGCCACCAATACCGTGACTGCAGTACGCGACTGCCTAGCGGATTCGGTTCCCATCGTGGTGATTTGCGGGCAGGTACCCACGGCGGCCATCGGCACCGATGCCTTTCAGGAGGCACCGGTAATGTCCATCATGGGTGGCTGCGCCAAGCATGTTTTCCTGATCACCGATCCGGAACGGCTGGAGACCACGATGCGCTCGGCCTTTGAAATCGCCCGCACGGGCCGCCCCGGACCGGTAGTGATTGATATCCCCAAGGACGTGCAAAACTGGAGCGGGCAGTTCCGGGGCTCTGGAAGGCTGCCGGTACCCGGATACCGTCAACGTATGCACAAGTTGCGTCAAAATGTTCTCTCCGAAGCCCACGCCAGGCAATTCTTCCAGATGCTCGGGCAAAGCCAGCGCCCCCTGATCTATGCCGGGGGCGGAGTGATCAACGGCCATGCATCGGAACCACTGCGGGCACTGGCGAAAACCTACGGGATACCGGTAGTAACCACCCTGATGGGTATAGGCGCCTGCGATACCACGGAGGCCAATTCCCTGCATATGCTGGGTATGCATGGCACGGCATTCGCCAATTACGCGGTGGACGACTGCGACTTCCTGATAGCTGCTGGAGCCCGCTTTGACGACCGCGTGGCGGGTGTACCCGACAGCTTCGCCGCCAAGGCCAGGCACATAGCCCACCTGGATATTGATATTTCCGAGATTAACAAGGTAAAGGCGGTGGACTGGCACCACGTCGGCTTGCTGGCCGAGGCGCTCGAGTCCCTGCTGGAATACGGCAAAAAAACCGGGTTCAAGGCTGACTTCGGCCCCTGGCATCAGCACGTGGCGGAACTGAAGAGTCTCTATGCGCTTAACTATGATCGTGACAGCGAACTGATACAGCCTTATTACGTGATTGAGCAAATCAATCAACTGACCCGGGGCGAGGCAATCATCGCTACCGGCGTCGGCCAACACCAGATGTGGGCGGCCCAGTATTTCGATTTCCGTCACCCCCGCCTGTGGCTGACATCGGGAAGCATGGGCACCATGGGCTTCGGCCTGCCAGCCGCCATAGGCGCCCAGTTCGCCAATCCGGACAAGCTGGTCATCGACATAGACGGTGACGCGAGCATTCGCATGAACCTCGGGGAACTTGAGACCGTCACCACGTATGGCCTGCCAATCAAGGTGGTGGTGCTCAATAACTTCGGCGATGGCATGGTGCGGCAATGGCAAAAGCTGTTTTTCAAAGGCCGTATGTCGGCCAGCGACAAGTCCCTGCACCGCAAGGACTTCGTTAAGGCAGCAGAGGCCGATGGCTTTGAGTTTGCCGTGCGCCTGGAAAACAAGGCTGACGTGCCCAGGGTAATCAAGGAGTTCATCAATTTCCCGGGGCCGGCATTCCTGGAAGTGATTATCGACCGGGATGCCGGGGTCTATCCAATGGTCGG
This sequence comes from Gammaproteobacteria bacterium, assembly GCA_026193125.1. Lineage (GTDB taxonomy): Bacteria > Pseudomonadota > Gammaproteobacteria > Steroidobacterales > BM003 > CAKZML01. The sequence continues at coordinate 9,422 of JAPHSC010000276.1, read as the reverse complement.
CCCGGGCCAGACCTATGATCAGATGGTGACCGGCGACTTTATTCCCAGGCGCAACAAAGGCAAGCCCGAAGACCCGGGCACTACCGGAATGTTCTGATACCGGCGAGTCCCCGTTTCGACCCAGGACCGGCCGTGGATCCTGGCGTAACATCACCGACGCGCCGGCATCACTCCCATGGAGACCCGCATGCCCACCCTGCTCAGACTGGATAGCAGCCTGTATTCAAGCCATGGCACTTCAAGCCAACTGACCGCATTGTTTACAAAACAATGGGTGCAAGCCCGGCCTGATACGGATGTGATACACAGGGATCTGTCGCTCAGCCCGCCGCCCCATCTTGATGCCGAACACATGGAGGCCCTGGCCACAGAGGTGTCCAGGCGCACGCTGCGCCAGCAAGAACTGGTCGCCGCAGCCGACATCCTGATTCAGGAAGTGCGCCAGGCCGACACCCTGGTAATTGGCCTGCCTCTGTATAATTTCGGCATCCCGTCCACGCTCAAGGCCTGGTTTGACCACATTTGCCGTGCGGGGGATACGTTCAGCTACGCCGAATCCGGGCCGGTCGGCACGCTCGGCGGGCGGCGCGTATTTGCCTTGTCCACGCGCGGTGACCGTGTAAGCAAGTCCGGCAAGGATCCGCAGACTGACCACGTACGAGCCATGCTGAATTTCCTTGGGATGAACGACGTCAGCTTCATCTATGCTGATGGACTGACCATTGATGAAGAGTGCCGGGCTGCCGGCATGGCCGCGGCGAAAAACCGGATTGCCCAGCACACCTGCACGAACCCGGTCCGGGCGTAGGACGATAAATCGAGATGGTACAAACATGACGAAACGTAGGCTGAAGCAGATTATTCCCGGCAGAGCTTCCTCGGATGGCGCTGGTGTAAGCTTGATCCGCAGCCTGGGTTCTACCGAGCGTAGCCGACAAGACCCCTTTCTGATGCTGGACGAGTTCGGGTCAGATAAGGCGCAGGACTATATCGCCGGATTCCCCTCACACCCGCACCGCGGCTTCGAAACGGTCACCTACATGCTGGATGGCGAGATGTTGCATGAGGACCATATGGGCAACAAGGGTCGCCTGGGCCCGGGCGGGGTGCAGTGGATGACTGCAGGGCGCGGCATTATTCATTCGGAAATGCCCCAGCAGGAAGAAGGACTCATGCGCGGCTTCCAGCTATGGATCAATCTTCCGGCCAGCCAGAAGATGTGCGAGCCGACCTACCGGGAATTCGCGGCTGATGAGATACCGCAAATCGGGCTGGCAGGAAACGGATGGATAAAAGTCATTGCCGGGAAGGTGACCCACTCGGGACAGGTCACGGAAGGACCGGTGCGCGGTGTGGCGACGGACCCGGTTTATCTGGATATCGCGCTGGACCAGGACCAGCAACTGGCGCTGCCCCTGCCTCGCGGGCACAACGCCTTGATCTACGTTTACCAGGGTAATGTCATGGTGGAAGGGCAGTCCCTGCCCTCGCAACATGCGGGCCTGCTGTCAGACGGTGACGAAGTCACCCTGGAGACAGGCCTCACGCAATCAGCGCGACTGCTGCTCATGGCAGCCAGACCTATAGGCGAACCCATAGTCCAGCATGGGCCTTTCGTCATGAATACCTACGATGAAATCCGCCAGGCCATACGCGACTTTCAGAGTGGTCGGCTGACCGGGTAATGTTACCCGGATCAGGCCGCGGTGTACTCCTGGTAAACCGGCTCCCAGATAAAATCGTCAAGTGCCTGGGAACGTTCATCCTCGGTCATGGGCTTGCCGATGCCTTCCTCCGAGGCCACCCGCATCACAGCCCTGGCAACCTTGCGCGAGATTTCACGCAAGCGTGACACCTCAGGGAACAACATACCGGCGGCCAGTTCCGCCTCGGAAACATTCTGGGCCACTGAATAGGCTGCAGACCGAACCATGCCACTGCTAATTGTGGCAGTCTCAGCCAACAGGGCACCCATGCCCAGGCCGGGGAAAATGAAAACGTTGTTGCACTGGCCAATAACGACTTCCCGACCGCGATACGCCACTGGAGGAAACGGACTTCCCGTGGCCACCAGGGCCTTGCCTGCTGTCCACTCCAGTACATCGGCGGGGTAGGCCTCGGTAAGGTCGGTAGGATTGGAAATTGGCAGGATTACCGGGCGCTTCACATGACGCGCCATTTCCCGCACCACCTCCTCGGTAAAGCTGCGGGGTTGCCCGGACGCGCCCACCAGGACCGTGGGCTTGAAGGCGCGAACCACATCCAGCAAGCTGCTTCGATTTTGCGGCTCACCCATGCCCAGGTCGCGCGCCAGTTCAACCGGCATTGCAAGGTCACGCTTGTAGGCCTCGGCAAAGTCCTGGTCGGCTACCAGCAGGCCACGGCTGTCCATGACTGCCACCTGGCCCGGATTTCCCCCGGCCTCGAGCACTGCTCCGCGAACCTGGCGTACGATGCCCAAACCGGCGGCTCCCGCTCCATACACCAGCACCCGTTGCCGGGTAATCTCTTCACCCGAAATTCGCATCGCGCTGATAATGCCGGCGAGTACCACTGCGCCGGTGCCCTGGATGTCATCATTGAACGAGGGAACCGTGTTGCGATAACGATCCAGTATTTTCAGAGCGTTGTCCTTGCGCAAATCTTCCCATTGCACGACCGCGCCTGGCAGGACCTCTACGACCGCCTCAACAAACTCCTGCACCAGTTCATCGTATTCCTGACCGCGCAGACGGCGACCGGGATAACCCACGTACATGTCGTCTTCCAACAACAGTTCGTTGTCAGTCCCCACATCCAGACTGACCGGCAGGGTGTGTCGGGGATGAATGCCTGCAGCCGCGCAATACAGAGACAATTTTCCGATCGCCAGGGCCATGCCACCGGCACCCTGATCGCCGATGCCCAGGATGGCCTCATTGTCCGTCACGACCATCAGGCGGATATCCCGCTCACCCACGGCTTCACGAATCACCTTGGCAATCTTTCCCTTGTGATCCGGCGTAATCCAGATGCCCCGACCGCGACGGTACACGTGGCTGTAACGCTGGGTCGCCAGACCTACAGTCGGGGTGTAAACGATGGGCATGAGTTCTTCCAGGTGATCACACAGCACCCGGTAATACAGTTGTTCATTGCGCTCCTGCAGATCGGCCAGGTCAACATACTTCCCCAGCGGCGTACTCTTGCCCTGGAGCGCCTCGTACACTCGCCGCGCCTGCCTGTCCATGGTCATCACCCGGTGTGGAAGCAAGCCTTCCACACCCAGCGCCTTGCGCTCTTCCCTGGTCAGGGCCGTACCCTTGTTCAACATGGGGTCGCGAATCAGCTCGTGACCGCGTTTCTTGACCATCACGGTGCCATTTTTCGATGCATTCATTTTCAATTGCCCAAACAAAAAGTTGTGGGGAAGGTAGCCCATCATCGACTCGCAGGCCACCCGGACTTGTACGGATAGTACCGCTACTCCGCGGCAATCAGGCGGACGATGGACTGCATCCGCAAGGGATCAGGGAACAACCACCGGAGAGACCCCTCCAAGCACCCCGTCCACGGCCCTTTTGACCTCGTCAACACTGATCAAATCCATGGCCGAGGGGTCACGAACCCGCGCGCCCCATGGAATCTCCTCTACCGACTTGCCGAATTCGCGTTGCACCGCCCGCGGGTAGGCATCCACCACCAGGTCCTGGGACAGATAGGGGCCTGTGCGAAAACGATTGGATGTGGCGTACAGGCCTACCACCGGGGTGCCCACGGCGGTGGCCATGTGTGCAGGGCCGGAGTCCGGGCACAGCAGCAGGCTGGCGCGCTCCAACAGAGCCAGTAACTGCTTGAGGCTGGTCTTGCCAATCAGGTTGACCGGCTGACAATGGCTTAACCCTGAAATCTGCTGTCCATACTGCTGCTCAAGTTCACTGGGGCCGCCGGTCAACACCACCCGGGCACCGTAGGTCTCGGCCGCATAATCACATACCCTGGCGTATTGCTCAGCCCCCCAGTTTCTGAAATTTCGAGTGCGCTGGCTGCTGCACGGACTGATGACCAGGGTGGGTCGGCCCTGGTCGGGAATCTGCTCACGGGCAAATTCCCGGTCACGGTCGGGTATCGGTATGTCCCAGCGTAAAACCTTATCCCGAATATCCAGGGACCTGAGAAACTCGAACAGCCCGTCCAGCACATGCTGCCTACCCACCGCCGCTATCCTGTGGGAAGTGAACAGCCACTGGTAATCCCTGGCCCTCTCGCGGTCAAAGCCCAACCTGATTTTCGCCTTGATCATGCGCGAGGCCAGGTTGGCCCGCAGGGAGGCATGCATACACAACAGCAGGTCAAAGCGGCGGCCTGCCAGTTGCCGACGCAGATCCAGGTAGGCGCGCCAACCCCTGGATTTATCGAAAATGATAAACTCCACACCGTCCAGCCCAGCCATCAGGGAGGCCTCCAGCTTACCGATCACCCAGACTATTCGCGTATTCGGCCATACTGTCTGTAATGTCCTGACCACCGGGACCACGTGACAGGTGTCACCAATGGCGGACAAGCGCAGCAGGCATATTTCCTCGGGTGGATTGGATAGCACGGGATTCATGGCGTGACAGAGACTTACCAGGCATATGATGTTGGAGCCATGCTATACGATGGCTCCGCGGTGGACCAGATAAGTCCGGACCTGTTCCAGGTTTCCCATTGGCAATCCGGTGCCACAGGTCCGGAAATCGCAACTGGCGGCAGAGGCACGGTGGTATTCGTCAACGGTCAGCCGGCGCGCTGGGCCCTGCGGCATTACCAGCGCGGCGGACTACCCGGCAGAGTGCTTAGCGACCAGTTTTTTTACCTTGGGGAAACCGCCACGCGCTGCTTCCGCGAATTCCGCCTGCTGTCTGCCCTGCATGCCTCGGGGCTACCCGTGCCCAGACCGATAGCCGCGCATTATCAGCGCTCCGGCCTGATCTACCGCGCTGACCTGATTACCTCACGCATTCCAGACGCCAGACCACTCTCGCAAGTACTGACCCTGGGCCAGGCGCCGGCCGATATCTGGAAGGCCGTGGGTTCGCTGGTGCGCCGCTTCCACGACGCCGGCGTCTTCCATGCCGATCTGAATGTCCACAATATCCTCGTGGATGAGACAGGACAGCTTCACCTGCTGGATTTTGACCGGGGCAGTATTCGGCCGGCAGGAAAATGGCAGTCTGCCAACCTGCACCGTCTCCACCGTTCGCTCAATAAACTCAAGCAAAGCGCACCTGCCATCGAACTGGACGAGAAGAGCTGGGACCAGCTAATGGTCGCGTACACGGAATAATCGTTGTTACCGACAGCAGCGGTGCTTTCAGAACCAGTGCTTGCGCTTGAAATACGTCAGCATGCCACCGACGATTCCCACCAAGGCCAGCCAAAGCACCGGGTAGCCATAGCGGGTATTGAGTTCGGGCATATTCCAGGGGCTTAGTTCGGTATTGAAATTCATACCGTACAAGCCGACAACAAAGGAAAGGGGAATGAAAATGGTGGCAATGATGGTCAGCACCTTCATCACTTCATTCATCTTCTGGCTCAGCGATGACAAGTACAAATCATGCAGGCCGGACGCCATATCCCGGTAGCTGTCCAGCAACTCCAGGATATGCACCATATGATCGTAACAATCCCTGAGGAAAACCCGCGTACGCTCCTCCATCAGCGGATTCTCGTCACGAATCAGCATATTGATGACATCACGCTGAGGCATCAGCGCCCGCCGCACTGAAATCATATTTCGCTTTATCTGGTGTATGGTTTCAAGCAGACGGGGTTCGGGATCGTCTGTGAGTAACTGTTCTTCCAGGTCTATTAATTCGTTGCTGGTCTCGTCGAGCACCAGGAAGCCCATGTCCACCAACAGATCCAGCAAGGCGTAACACAGGTAGTCCGGCCCCAGCACTCGAATGCGCCCGGTGCCACCCAGACGCAGACGGTGACGTATGGGCTCAAACAACTCATCCTCATGCTCGTGTATGCTTATCACGCAGTTATCGCCGAGGAAAATACTGACTTGCTCGATCTTCACGCTATCTGGCCCAAGGATGGGGGCTTGCATGACGATGAAAAACCAGTCGTCAAATATCTCGAACTTTGCTCGTTGTCCCACGTTGATCACATCTTCAAGCGCCAGCTGGTGTAATCCATAGGTTTCAGCGAGTTTTCGCAGCAGGGTGGGTCCGGGCTTGCCACGTATACTCAGCCAGCGGGTAACACCAGCCGGAACGGGCGCTCTCCAGCGCTGCTCATCGGGACGCTCGACCTCCTCCAGTTCCTGCGCCGTGTAGTCGACCAGGTGCAAGCTGGCGGGCTGTTCGGGTTCAGCGTGCAAATGCGACAGACCAGGGGAAGAGCCCGGCGTGGAAACACGGTGTCTGTGATCGAACATGGCTAATCCTATCCTTCTGCTCGGTTGGCGGGCCGAAAACCACCCGCTGATCCAGGCTAGCCAGTGTATGCAAATTTGTTGAAAAGCTACACTATGCGCTCCTGGGTACTGCTGACTGATCCTGACTATGCGCTGGGTCGGGCAGGCGAGTGCTCAATGTAACAGACAATAGACATGTGACGACCCACTGTCGCTATCACGCCAGGTGACGACAAGAATCGGGCACCAACAGGCGAAATGCACCCTTCATGCAGACTCCGCGTAACAATTTACACCGGGACACAGACATCGCCTGGCAAAAATATGGGCTTGACCAGGCTTTCTCCGAGGCATTCGCCAGCAACCTGCCTGTGTTTCTGTTCTGGGGTGCCGAGTGGTGCCCGGACAGTACCCAGGTCCAGGTCGCGATCTTCGATCGACCGGAATTCATCAGTCGCATTCAGCGATTTATTGCCGTCCATATCGATGGAGATGACGAGCAGGCCCAGTGGCTAGGTGAGCGTCTCGGCATATCCAATTATCCAACCATGACTATCTTCGACCCGAATGGCAGGGAGGTCACCCGCCTGCCGTGTGAAATAGGCATACAGCAATACGCACACGCGCTGGACTCGACACTGGCGATAATGACCCCGGTGCCCGCACTGCTGAGAGAATTTGTATCAGACTCCAAAGGTCAGCTGGACGAGGATAAGTGGCGAATGCTGGCCTACTACAACTGGGAACAGGATGGGCTGAGGGCGTGCTCGGGCCTGGACCCGGTGCCGGTCATTACGGCCCTGGCCGAGGCCTGTCCAGACAATATGCCAATCGAGCGCTCGAGACTGCTTGTTGCGCGCGTGAGAGCCATGCTCGGCTCGGACGGCCTGTCCGAATCCGACCGGCAAAGCGGCACGGAACAGTTGATCAAGGTGCTTGCCGAGCCCGACCTGTGCATGGCCAACCTGGACATGATTATCAATCATCCCACGCCAACCACCGCCGGACTGACCCGGGCCGGTTCGCCTCTGCGCCGGTCCCTTGCGAGCGCCTGGCTGAAATCCCTGGACGCGCTTGAGGGCACAGGCACGCTCTCGGCCACCCAACAGGTCCACATTACCCGGGCCCGCATACGCTTGCTGCGAACCGACGATGCACTGGCAACCCTGCCGTCAGCCCTGCTGGAGCAGGCCCTGGCCAAGGCAGATTGGGTGAATGCAAATATTCTTGGTCGCGAGCGTGCGCCGGCGGTCAATGCTGCGGCCAACACCCTGACCGAGGCAGGCCTGTTCGCAGAGGCCACGTCCTTCCTGCTAGGGCAGTTGACGACCGTGACGTCGGCCTTCTATTTCATGCACAAGTTGTCTATCACTGCTCGCAAGGCAGGCCAGACCCGGCAGTCCCTGGCCTGGCTGGAACGCGCCCATGCCGAGGCAATGGGTCCAGCGACGCGCTTCCAGTGGGGAGTCAACCGGGTAATCGGTTTGGTGGACATGGCTCCTGATGAAGCCGATGTCATAGAACAAACCGCTGCCTCCCTGATCAGCGAACTGGGTAAATCCATGAACCCGCTACACAACCGTAATGTCACACGTCTGCAGCAACTGGACAGTAAACTCAGGCAATGGAATGAAAGCAATATTCACGCCCAAAGCCTGCAGCATATTCGTGCGGCCCTGGTGGATGTTTGTGCTAGTCTTCGTGAAAATCAAGCGGTCCCGTTGATCTGCCAGGAGTTCCTGGCAGCGTAACGGCGAATAAGCCGCCAAGCCTGGGCAGCGCCTGCCCACTGACTACAATACGCCACTACCTGTGCCCGAGGAGAAACCAAATGATTTACAACAATATCCTGGAAACGATCGGCAACACGCCAATCGTCCGCCTGAACAACATGGGACCCTCCCACGCAACCGTCTACGTCAAGGTAGAGTCATTCAACCCGATGTCTTCCGTCAAGGATCGACTGGCCTATGCCATCATTCGTGATGCCGAGGATTCCGGGAAAATCAAACCCGGGGACACGGTAGTAGAGGCCACATCCGGCAACACGGGGATTGCGCTGGCCATGGTTTGCGCGGCCCGCGGCTACACCTTTGTATCAATCATGGCTGAGAGTTTCTCTATCGAACGCCGGCGGGTAATGAAAGCGCTGGGCGCGAAAGTGATACTCACTCCGGCCGCCTTGCGTGGCACCGGCATGGTGAAGAAAGCCCTGGAGCTGTCCCAAAAACATGGCTGGTTCCTGGCCAACCAATTTGACAACCCTGCCAACCCGGCGTTCCATCGAAGCACTACGGGGCCCGAAATTCTGCGTGACTTTGCCGGCAAGCGTCTTGACTACTGGGTGTCAGGCTGGGGCACCGGGGGCACCCTGACCGGTGTGGGCGAAATGCTGAAGCTGGCCAGGCCCGATGTGAAAATCATTGCCACCGAGCCGGCGGGCGCCGCCATGCTCCAGGGCGACCCCTGGCAACCGCACAAAATCCAGGGCTGGACTCCGGACTTTATCCCGGGCGTGCTGAATAAGGACGTCTACGATGAAATCGTCCTGGTTACCGATGAGGAATCCAGAGATACGGCGCTGGAACTGGCCCGCAAGGAAGGCATCCTGGCAGGACTCTCCTCAGGCGGCACACTTGCGGCGGCACTCAAGGTGGCGGCTGCGGCCGACCCCGGTTCGGCCATCCTGGCAATGCTGCCGGACACCGGCGAGCGTTACCTCAGCACCTACCTGTTCGAAGACATAGATGAGAATTCGGATGAGCAGTGGTTGGCCAGCGCCACGTAGCGGTACACCGCAGCCCGCCCGAGTGGGCGGGCTGCGCGAAGTGCGGGTGCTACCAGTGAATACCCCGCATCAGGGATGCGAAGGCGATCATTTCATTTGAAGGCTTCTGTTCAGGCACCTTCTCGCCCTTGGCCGCGGACGAGTCCGGGAACATTCGATAAGCCGTATTCATGACCGTCTCCCCAACCTTGGGGAACAGTGAATGCATTACCTGGGCAAAGATACCGAGGCGGGTGGCTATGC
>JAPHSC010000010.1 GCA_026193125.1 Gammaproteobacteria bacterium | reverse complement strand
GTGAATTCATGGGGAATGTCATCCTTTGGTTTTGTGTCAGTCCTTGCGCGGTGCTGACGTGGACATTTTTTCAAGATCTCACGCCAGCGCGACGCATATTGTAGTACAGCAAAAGATGGGGAGTCAGCATGGATCGCTACTGCATGCGGTCAGCTTGCCGACAAGCAAGGACCCTTTGACTATAATTGTGTATGCATTGACGACTACTGTGCATCGGACACGGGCCGCACGCGACCAATGTGCGCCGGGCGCGGTTTGCCTGAGAAAAAGGGCATGACGCTATTTCGATGTGACGTGATCGGCGTGAGTTTTGCGCCACTCGGCAGGGGTGGTTCCAGCCCACCGCCGGAAGGCCCGAATAAAACTGCTGGACCTTGTGTAATACAGGGCCGTTGCGATCTGGCCTACCGGTAACGAGGTATTTTCCAGCATTTGCCGGGCGATTTCGAAACGGGATTCCTCGGCGAGTTCACGGAAACTTGTGCCGAAAGACTCCAGTCGCCGACTCAAGGTTCTGGCGCGTAGCGTGAACAGCGCGGCAATCTGTTCTTCCGAGCAATGGCCGGCGACAAGCGACGAGCGCAATACGTTCCGCACTTGTTCCGGAAACCCGGTCTGTTGCCTCGCCTGCAATCTATCGACCTGCTTGAACAGCAGACTCTGAAATTCTGCATCGGCATGGGGCAGGGGAGACTGTAGCCAGTCAGGCGCAAACGTCAGGGAATATTTCTCGGCGTTGAAGTACAGGGGAACCTGAAAGAACTTCCTGAAGGGCTCGATATTTGCCGGCGTACGGTGCGCGAAGGAGGCCTCGATGGGCGTGAAGTCCGGGCCGCACAGTGAGCGCATGATATTGATCATCAACGCGACGGCGCCATCCCCCGTCTGGTCGGTGGCCTCCACGCCCGGTTCAGTCACCTCATAACTAATTATGGCCAGTTCACTGTCGATCTGCAGCGATACCAACGCGCCCTGGGCATGCAGATGGAGGCTGTCAACGAGGGTACGTAGCGCGGATCCGACATCGGGCAGGCTTCTCATCAGCAAGCCCAGCAGGCCGAAAGAATGCAGGTCCATTTGCTTGCCAACCAGCAGGCCGAAATGCTGGCAGCCGGTTTTGGCTACGCAATATTTTATCAGGTGGCCCCGGGCAGCGTAGGTAATCAGATTGTCCGGGTCGTCGAAGAGTCGGGGGTTGATTCCGACCTCGGCAAGCACCCCGTCCGGGTCGTGCCCAAGGTTTTTCAGTACGGCGAGAATAGCCACGGCGCCGCCTGCGCGAAGCGTGCCCCGGGTTCTCAATCTGTCATGTGCCTGGCTACTCATTTTCCCTGGAACCGCTTCCCCAGACCTGTGGGAAATACTCATCCGTTTAGGCAAAAAATGTGCATTCGATGACGAGTATAGTGCATCTCGCTGGGACTGTTCATGGTTACATTGTTTCTACTTTTATTGCTACTGCAATCAGGCGAAATGTTGGAGAAACTGGCCATGTCAAAGGAACTTGATCACAACAGGGAAGAGCAAGCCACCGGAACCGTAGGCTCTGGATCTGGAATGAGTCGACGCGATGTTTTGCGTGGCGCTGGAGCAGTGGCTGTCGGCGCAGCGGCGATAGCGGCTACCGGGGGAGTGGCCAATGCCCAGGCCGCGGAAGGCAGCAGCAGGGCCGTACTCAAAGAGATCGACGGTATTATGACCAGCACCATCAGCCTGGACTGGAAAGAGGTCTACTACACCAATTGTCCGCTGATATCGGCCAGCAACGTTGACCAGGAACTGGGCTGGACCCGGGAAGAGTTCAAGAAGCTCGGCGTCAAATTCGCATTTATGCGCTCGGTACGCGAGACCGACTGGTATCCCCACTATATTCACAACCAGGACAACCTGATCCGCTTTGGCGGCCTGTTCCCACCCATCCAGGTCCATGCTGACTATCGAAGGACACGCATGCTGGGCCTGACCCACGTGCCCTATGAAGGCGGATGCATGCTGGTGCGTGCCAAGGACAAGCTTTACCGCATGAGCGATCTCAAGGGCAAGAGAATAGCGCTGTCAAAGAGCCTGAATACCTTGAAGAACGACTGGTGGCGTATCCAGGAAGAGCAGGCCATCGAGGCGATGCTGATGATGAACGGCATGACTCGCAAGGATGTGAAGATCGTGGAGTTCCCGTATCCGGATGACTGGTACAACAAACCCGCGATGCTCGACCCCATGGAAAACCCGTCCGAGTTGTGGCTCAAGCGTGATCACAAGCGTGACCTCGCATTCCGTCCGGCAGAAACCGCATTGCTGGAAGGCAAGGTCGACGCGATCTATACCCAGAGCAAGGTCTTCCAGCATTTGCAGGAAGCGACGGGCGAACTTGCAGCGATCGAAGATCTGTCTCGCTATCCTGACTGGAGACTTCAGGCGGCCAATATCCCGGCCATTATCACCTGCACCGATGTGATGGCCGAGCAGCACCCGGAACTGGTTGTCGCATTCATGAAGGGCATGATCAAGGTGGGGCGCTGGTCCAATGAGCACAAGCACGCTGCGGCCGCTATTCTGAACAGGCAGACCTTCTACCTTGACGTCGAGGATACCTACGAGGGCATCAGACTGGTAGATATGGTTCCCAACCTGTCGGCACAGAACCTGGCCTTGGTGAATATCGGCAAGGAATTCATGCTAAGCCACGGCTATATCAAGAATGACTTTGATGTAGAAAAATGGGCCGCACCCGAGTTTCTCGCACAAGCCGGCAAAGAGCTGCTTGAAGATATGATTGCAGAGAAGACACAGCAGAAGATTCCTACCATGGAAGGCCGGATCGGCTAGTTGACGTCTCGGCTGGTAGGTAGGAAGCTCTGCAGCAAGCCCGCGTGGTGAGGTCTCCCCGGGAGGTCTTACCGCGCAGTGTTGCGTCTGTGCAATGGCTCCGCGAATCCGGTGATTGCCTGGCTTACGTTGTGGGCCCAGACGCGCAAGCGTCGCACGCTCGGGCATGAACGCTCTGTGGCTGGAGCCGACATGGTTGAATGCGCTTGCCTTATAATGGTTGGCGTTCGTAGGCGTAGCCATTCCCCGGGAGATTCCCATGTTGCGCAAACCGTGTTTCAAGCCCTGTGCCAGCCTGCTTATTGGCCTGTTGTGGGTCTCCTGCCTTGTATCGGCAGCCGGCGCCGAGACGGCACAGGGTTCTGGCGAATTCAATGGTGAACGGCCTCGGATCGGGTTGGTACTGGCCGGTGGCGGCGCCAAGGGTGGCGCCCACGTGGGCGTGCTCAAGGTTCTTGAGGGACTTCACGTGCCGATCGACTGTATCGCCGGCACGAGCATGGGCGCCCTTGTGGGTGCAGGCTACGCGTCCGGTATCCCGGCTCCAGAGTTGGAAGGTTTTATTACCGGGATTAACTGGAAGTCGGTGGTGGGTGGCCTGGGTCAGCGTGACCTGCAGCCGGTGGAGCAGAAGCGTGCAGGCGAGACTTACAGCAACAGTCTCGAGGTGGGTATCCAGGACGGGAGCATTAAACTTCCTGGCGGTCTGGTAAATACCAGTGGCATTGAGAATTTGCTGCGTACCTACGTAGCCCGGTCCCGTATGCAGCCAAATTTCGATCGGTTGCCGATCCCCTTCCGGGCGGTGGCTACCGACATGGTTACCGGTGAGATGGTCGTAATTGGCCGTGGAGACATCGCCACCGCCATGCGTGCCAGCATGGCCATACCGGGAGCTTTTGCCCCGGTCACTACCGATAGGTACATACTTTCCGATGGTGGCATGGTACGCAACATCCCGGTGGACGTGGCACGCGAGTTATGCGCTGATGTCGTAATTGTCGTCAACCTCGTCGAACCCGAGGTTAAGCCCGAAAAGCTGCAGACGGCGACGCAACTCCTGAGTCGCAGTATGGACGTGATGATCCAGGCCAACGAGGAGCTGCAGCTACAGTCGCTGACAGACCGAGACATCCGCATCGATGTAATGATGGGGGACATTGGCACGTCAGATTTCGAACGCGTGCCAGATACTATCCCGCTGGGCGAGGAAGCAGCACGGTTGATGACTGACCGTCTCAGGGCGCTGGCGGTGTCTGACGCCCAGTACCTTGCCTGGCGTGAGAAGGTGACAGCCGGACAAGAGATCGATGCCCGCCTCACAGAAGTGCGCTACGAGGGATTGCAGCGCGTCAACCCGGAATTTCTCGCGCAGCGCTCGCAGGTGCAGGCGGGAGACACGGTGGATACCGCGGAGATCAGCGCCGAGGCCTTGCGCATGTCCGCCCTGCAGGACTTCGAGTCAGTCGAGTACCGACTGGAAGGCGACGCGAAGGAGCCGGCGCTCGTTTGGTTGCCCAAGGAGAAGCGCTGGGGTCCCGATTACCTGAAGATGGACCTGGGCGTGTATGCCTCGGAAGGGGGCGATCTTGGCTTTGCGGTCTACGCCAAACACACTCGAAAGTGGATCAACAGCCTGGGCGCCGAATGGCGCAACCAGATTCAGCTTGGCTCCGAGACTCAATTTTCGACGAGTTTCTACCAACCGCTGACCATCTCCCAGGTGTTCTTCGTCGAGCCGAGCGCGGGCTTCTACCGGACCCTGGAGGACGTATTCGACGACGGTGAGCGCATAGCGACCTATGAGTTCAATAACCTGGGTGGCGGGATCGATTTGGGTGTCAACCTGAGCAACCAGGCGCAGGTCCGCGCCGGTTATATCTACCGGCAGCGTGATGTAAGAGTGGACACGGGAGCGGCGCTGCTGCCCGAGGGAACCGAAGACGACGCCGGCCTTATGGTCTCGGCAACCTTTGATAGTCGGGATACGCCTTTCAATGCGACCCGCGGTATGGCGCTGGCGCTGGAATACCTGCTAAGCGACGATTCGCTGGGTGCGAGCCGCGACTGGGAGCGGGTCGAGATGGGGCTGGGCATGGCGGTCCCGGTGCGCAAGGACATCGTGTGGATAACAGTAGCGGGTGGCTCAGACCTGGGCAGCGATTTGCCCGCAGACCGCGCCTTCATGCTCGGGGGTCCAGGGAGCTTCCCGGGCTTTGAGCTGGGTGAGTTACGGGCCAACCAGTACTGGACCGCGAGTGGCAGTTATCTCTGGCAGGTCAAGGACATCATGTCTATTCGTGGGCAGGCGCTTTACGCGGGCTTTCGTCTGCAAGCCGGTGAGACCTACCAGCGTCTGGACCTGGTCGACGAAGGTCTTATTTATGGTGGCTCTGTCTACCTGACCGGCCGGACCCAGGTCGGTCCCCTGACCGTGGGCATAGGCACCACCAGCGCGGATTCCTGGAGTCTGTGGGTGGCGGTGGGGCGGCCGATCGGACATGGCACCATTCTTGAACGCGGTATTTTCAGGTAGCCACCGGGTGCGTTGCTGATTCCTCGCGGGCAAATGAACCAGGAGGGCATTACGCAGACGACCCGGGCCTGAATATACCGGCTCGCTGGCGAAGGTCTGGCCTGGGGCAAAACACGCTGCAGCACCGTCAGGCAAGGACTGGCAGTGACCAACGCTGCTCGCCCGAATCCATCCTTGATTAACTCGTGGACTGGAGGATCTTCCGGCTCAGGTTTCCTCCGCCACTACGACGGGCGCACCGCGTTCCAGACCCAGTCCGTCGGCCGCACTGCGTTCGGCACAGGCTATCTCAATGACTCCGAATGAATTCACCAGCGCCAGGTACTCGCCCGGCCTGACCTGGCCATAGGTCGTGTGCAGGGGAAATGAGTGGCCACCGCAGCTCACCACGGGTCTTGCAAACGAATCCAGCAGCGATTGGTCAATATTGCTGATCAGGTTGCCAAAGGTATCCACGGTCACGATCACGCCATGCAGTTTTGCGCCCAGTCTTGCTGGTGCCTCCAGGATGGACGGGACCAGGTCCCGAGTGGGCTTGCCGGCATTCGCCGGCCGTAAGCGCCCGGCTGCCAGTTCGGCAGCAAGCGGGGCGAAAATGTCACGTCCATGGAAGGTGTTACTGACGCGTTTGATATCTATTTTGGCCAGGCACTCGGGGCTGATTTTCCAGGCATGCCAGCGGTCCTGGTCGCGGCAGAGAGGCTCGAGTAGTCCATTGTCCGGTCCCAGGAAGGCGTGACCGTCGCGAAGAATCAGAACCAGGTCCCGCGATGTCCCTACACCAGGGTCGACCACTGCCACGTGCACGGTCCCCACCGGGAAATACGGGTAGGCGCGAGACACCCAGAATCCTGCCTCGGCCGGCCAGTGCACCGAGCACTCGTGGCTCAGGTCGATAATCGTGGCGCTGCGCAGCCGACGCAGTATCTGACCCTTCATGGTGCCGATGAACGGGCCCTTGTGGCCAAAATCGGTGGTGAGGGTCAATACCCCGCAGGGTCTGAAGTCGAGGCTGTCGGACGGGCCGGGCATGGCTGGATCACCTGCTGTAATGAAGTCTGTGATCCTATGGTGATTGCCCAGGCAGGGCAATGCCCGCCGGGCAGGGTGTTTGCCCCGGTCCCCCGGGACAGGGGGCCGGGGTAAGACCGTTTTGCCAGTCTAGTCCTCGCTGCCCCCGTGGTTTTTGAAGTTCTCCGCCAGGGTCTGCTGCACGTTTGGCGGGGCCTGCTCGTAATGGCTGAAATCCATGGTGTAAGAGCCTTCACCCGCACTGTGCGACTTGAGTTTGGCGTAATAACCTTCCATTTCAGCAAGCGGTGCCTGACCCTCAACCACGGCCTGGTTGCCGGCCAGCATGCGCTGATCGGAAATTCTCCCGCGCATGCTCGACAAATCTCCGGTGACACCGCCGATGCTGTTCGCCGGCACGTTGATATGCAGGTTAACGACCGGCTCAAGCACGATGGCGCCAGCCTTGCCCACCGCGTCAAGGAAAGCCTTGCGTCCGGCGGCCACGAAGGCAATTTCCTTGGAGTCCACCGGGTGGTACTTGCCGTCGTAAACGGTCACCCGTAAGTCCTGCAGCGGAAAGCCCGCCAGGGCGCCGCTTTCAATGGCGCTGCGCACGCCTTTTTCCACGGCCGGGATGAACTGACCGGGAATGGTGCCCCCCACGACCTTGTTTTGAAACTCAAAGCCTTCACCGCGATCCAGCGGCTCCACCGAGAGAAAGACCTCTCCGAACTGGCCGGCGCCGCCGGTTTGTTTCTTGTGCCGGTGATGCCCGTCGGCCTTGCGGGTGATGGTTTCACGGTAGGGGATGCTGGGCGGGCTGGTCTGCACATCCACGTTCATCTGCTCCTTCATTTTCTCCAGCACCACCCGCAGGTGCAGGTCCCCCAGGCCATACAGCACCGTCTCGTTGGCCGAGGCGTGATGCTCCAGTCGCAAGGAGGGATCTTCGGAAGTGAGCTTGTTCAAGGCATCGGAAAGTTTCTGCTCGTCACCGCGATTCTTCGGGCTCAGGGCAAGGCCGAGCATGGGAGGCGTGATCTTGACCGCCTTCAGGCGGTAGTTGTCTTCATCGTGGGAATCGTGCAGCAGGGCGTCGAAGAACACTTCATCGACCTTGCTGATGGCACAGATGTCGCCGGGAATGCCTCGCGGTATTTCCTGCATGTCCTTGCCCTGCACAGCGTACAGGTGCGCGACCTTGAATGGCTTGCGGTGATCGCCGACAAATAACTGGTTACCTGTCTTGATGCTGCCCTGGTGGATTCGGAAAATACCCAGTTTCCCGAGGTAGGGGTCCACCGATACCTTGAACACGTGGGCGATGGCGTGGGCATCGGGATCCGGGTTGATCTTGACTGGCTCAGCTTCTTTGCCTTCCCCTTTGACAAAGGGCGGCGGGTTGCCTTCCAGCGGGTTGGGCGCCAGCTCCGACAACACGTCCAGGAGTTTGGTGATGCCAACGCCGGTCTCGGCGGAGGTGAAGCAAACGGGAATCAGGTGACCTTCACGCAGGGCCTTCTCAAAGGCGTCATGCAGCTTGGCCGGCGCGGGTTCCTCACCGGTCTCCAGGTAATCCTCCATCAGTGATTCGTCAACCTCGACAACCTGGTCGATGACATGCTGGTGGGCCTCGTCTACCGAACTCACCACGGTGGGCTTGCCCTGATCGTGGAAAAAGCAGTCTTCAACCGCGGAACCACCTTCGGTTGGCAGGTTTAACGGCAGGCACTCGCTGCCGAACAGGCCCTGGATTTCTTCCAGCAGTGGCTGGATGTTGGCAATGCCCTGATCGATACGATTGACCACGATCATGCGGCACAGCTTCGCGCGCTTCGCCGCCTCCATCATGCGTCGAGTACCAAGTTCAATTCCCTGCTGAGCATTAATGACCAGGACTACAGTTTCTGCTGCAGGTAACACGCTGATAGAGCGGCCAAGCAGGTCCGGGTACCCGGGAGTGTCGAGCAGGTTGATGCGGTGACCGTTGTAGTCCAGGTGACACATAGCCACGTTGATCGAGTGCTGCATCGCACGTTCCTGGGGATCGAAATCGCAGACCGTGGTGCCCCGGGTAAGTTCGCCCCTTTCGGCAATCGCCCCGGCTCGATGCAATAGTGCTTCCGCCAGTAATGTCTTGCCCGATCCGGCGTGACCGACAATCGCAACGTTTCGTATGTCCTGGGTTTTGTATTGGCTCATAAGAGGTCAGCCCTTCTAGCTTGTTTTGATATTCGCAGGCGGCGGACCGGGCATAAGTGTGCCAGCTCTGATGAATTCCTGGATCCAGAATCCACAGTTCCTGGCGGGCACATTACGCAGGCTTGCCCCCTCACTGAAGTCCGAATCTAGACGCTCAACAGCGGGCGGTATAGCAGGGTAAACCGAAGTACCTCCCGGTGTATTTGTCAGGCAGATTCGTGACACGACCGCAGCAGTTTATCTTAGCGTGGAAGAAATCTTGCGGAAACATTTATTAACTGATTGATTGTAAAAGACTTTAATTCTTAGGCGATGATGATCGCGGGAGCTCGCAAGCAGTGCGGGTGGATCTGAAGCTTGACCTCGGCCGGGTCATGAGTGCCCAATTCCCTGAAGTAGCTGCAAACTGGTTTGACGGGGATTCCGCTGATGAGCATACGACTGACGACCATGCTGGCGCTCTGCGCGCTCTTTGCAGCCTGCGCCACGCCAAGCAGCGACCCGGATGTGTATTCCCGCCAGCAGGCCCGGCAGCCCTATGCCACGTTTTATGGTG
>JAPHSC010000128.1 GCA_026193125.1 Gammaproteobacteria bacterium | reverse complement strand
CGCGGCAATCATCGCTTTCTCCTCTGCGCTGATCGGCCGCGGTGTCGGGTAGCCATCGATGGTGATGGTGTTGCCATCTGCTGAAACCAGGGTGTCCAGCGCATGGACCAGTCGCCAGACCGGGCTGTCGATCATGGCCTTGAGTGAGGAATGCACGTCCTTTGCCGGTCCGCGACCCCAGTCCTCGCCGCTGGCAGTCAACTGCACTTCGATAACTCCCTTGGCGCCGAGGCTGACTGTCACCACGCCGTCCGGGCTCTGACCTGCCGATGGCATGAACACGCCGACGGTTTTCGCCAGGGCCGCCGCAATCTCCGGCCGGTGCACAATCTGGCCGATGTGCGGCGAGCCGATTTCTTCCTCGCCCTCGGCTATCAACACGAGATTGACCGGCAGTGGCTTTCCGGCTGCCTTGATCGCCCGCAGCGCCTCAAGAAAGGCCATTTCCGGGCCCTTCTGGTTTACCGCGCCGCGTCCCATGATGACCTTGCCAAATCCGGGTTTCTCCACCAGCGCCGCCTCCAGTGGCGGCGATGACCATTCCGCGGGGTCGAACTGCTTGACGTCGTACATCATGTATACGCCCAGGGTTTTCGCTGCCCCGGCATCCAGGGTGGCGAACACGCCCGGCTTGCCGTCGGTTTCGACTATTGCCGTGTGCTGGAACCCCACCGACTGCAGCAGTGACACGAGGTGCTGCGGGCCTTCGGGATACCCTCGATCCTCCGCCGCGATGGACGGCAGCCGGATCCAGTCCTGCAGACGCTTGACGCCGGCATCATGTTCTTTGACCACCTGGGCTTCGATATCGACGAAATCTGCCGGTGCTGACCAGGCAGCTGTGGAGCAGGACAGGGTAATTGCGGCCAGCGCAGCCGAAATCAGTGCGGAGCGAATCTTCATGGTGTTTCCTCTTCAGTTTACGACCGGGGTTGGCGAGTGATGAGCGACCGGGTTCCGCCTGTCAGATTAGCCCAATTCCCGTCTAAGGCAAAAGCCAAATGCAATCAACAAATAAACCTGACACCTTTTTCAAAAGTTAGGGCCCCGATTGGGGCCCTCATTAAAATGTTCATTGCCTGGCGCTAAAGCTATTCCGCGGCCTCCGGGTGGAGAATACCAACCTTTGGCTGCCTTCTTCGCTGAGCCTTGGGCGGCAGCAAATCTCGCATCGAATCGAGCTTGCCGAAACACAGCAGGCGATCGTTTGCCTGCAATGCACGTTCGGCACGCGGATTGGGGATTACGGTTGTGCCACGATATAACGTGAGCACATTGATATCGCTGTCTCTGAGCTTGGTCTCAGCGATGGTCTTGCCATCGAAGTTCGACCCTGCCCGTATCAAGATTTCGCTGACCCCATAGCCACGACTTACTGTCAGGCGCTGTCGAATATCGATATCCGGAAAATCAACCCTTGCGGCAATGTACTCGACCACGGCACCGGCGATATCCAGCTGCGTACATTTCTCAATGCCTTCAAGACCCGGCGATGAGTTTACTTCCATGATCTGCGGGCCACTCGAACTCTCAAGCATGTCCACGCCCGCAATACGCAGGCCAAGTATCTGCGCGGCGCGCACCGCCGTTTCACGATACTCGTCGCTCAGTTCGACTGCCTCCGCGATGCCGCCGCGGTGTACATTGCTGCGGAACTCCTGTCCTTGCGCGACCCGTCGCATCGCTGCGACCACTCGATCTCCAACAACGAAGGCACGAATATCCTTGCCCCGACTCTCGGCGACGAATTTTTGAATGAGCACATTTTGCTTCTGGCTCTGCAGGAGCTCGATGATAGATTCGGCTGCCTTGATGGTTTCGGCGAGCAGTACGCCAATACCCTGGGTTCCTTCGATGAGCTTGATGACTACCGGTGCACCACCAACACGTGCAATCGCCGGAAGCACGTCCCTCTTGTCTTTAACAAAAGTCGTGCGCGGAATCCCGATATGATGACGACTCAGTATTTGCAGGCTGCGCAACTTGTCGCGCGAGTTTGTGATGCCGTTCGCGGTGTTCGCACAGAACACATCCATCTCTTCAAACTGTCGTACCACGGCTGTGCCGTAATAGGTGATTGACGCGCCGATACGTGGCAGCACGGCATCATAATGGGCCAGGGATTTTTGCCGATAATAGAGGTCCGGCGAACCTTCTTCCAGGTCAATGGCGAACTTCAGGGTATTGAGCACCTTGACGTCGTATTTTCTTTCCAGCGCGGCTTCTTTTAGTCGACGGGTACTGTAGGAGTTGGGTCCGCACGACAAAATCGCGAGTTTCATAATTACTACCTCGTTGAATTTAAAAACAATCTTGTAACCAGGCGAAATCCGTAGTCACGATTTCAACGAGTCGAGTCATGTTTAGATGGTGGCCAGCCAGTTTACAGGAAAACGCACTGGTTTGCCTTGGACGTGCACGAGATACTCAGGATAGTGAATGAGCAGTGAACGAGGCTTTCACAGCCGCTACGACCAGGCAGTCCAGCCTTGAAGTCGTTGCCAGGAATCCGGGCTCGACCCTGTTTATATTCCTGCGAAATTACCGCTTGAAGAAATCGGCGATTGTCAGCTCGGCGAGATCCCGGAATTCGCCGGCATCCAGGAAAGAGCCGCTGCAAGCGTTGCAGGTCTCGTAGCGTATGTGTCGTTGTCTTGGATCGACCATGCTGACCATGTCACCGCTGCATCTTGGGCACAGATAGCTATTGATCACGTTAGCCTGCTTGCCGGTTTTACTATCGCCAATATCGATCGCCCTGGCGATTTGCTTGTTTTTCAAAAGCTCTATTTCACCGGCATCGAACCAGATGCCGTTGCACAGGGAGCATCGATCGACTTCGGTGCCTTGGTAGTCGACTTGATCCATGTCGGAACGGCATTTCGGACACCGCATGGCGCCGGACCAGAAGAGCCCCCCATCACCGCCACCCAGGGAAAGAGTGTATTGGGGGCTGGTCTTCTCCCTGGCTCCCGGCCGCGAAGTTTCTTCGTGTTCGTGCCGATGGAAAATAATTACCGTAATCATTGCCACCACAAACACGCCGAGCAAGAGGTAGTTCTCCACATAGGTGGATTGCTCGGCAACCATTCCGTAGACCTTGGACCCCATTGCATGTCCAAGATTGGCGACCGACATATAGACAGCAAACTGGGTGGCTGAAATGCTGCTGGAACACACCGCCATGGCCAGGGCGATGGATGAGACCATCACCACGGGAGACATCATTACCCAGATCGAGAGCATCACTCTTACGTAGGTGGTGTTTTGCCACAGGTACTGGGTCTGGCTGAGCAAGAAGGCGTGTACCCCGACCAGCGCGATGGTAAAAAACAGCATGCGTTTCGCGCCGAAACGATCGATTAGCGGGCCCAGTGCCAGCGCGACAACTGCCCCGACGAGACCCATCATGGCCACCAGCTGCGACCATTGCGGTGTGGTGTAGCCAAATAGCTTTATTGCTGCAATGGGCATCAGGGCCTGGCCATATCCGAACACCAGGCCGTCGAAGAACATGATCAATAACACCACAACACTGGCACGTACCCAGAGTACTTTGTTCAGGCCGCCGAACACGTCTTTGAAGGACCGGCCTTGTCGATGAACCGCTGTCGCCTGTCCTTCAGACCAGGGCAAGCTGCGCTCGCCCTGGCGCTCGCGAACGAAGATCATGGCCAGCAGTACGGCGCCCGCCACGGAGGCGGCAACCACTGCCGTGGCCTTCAGGCCCAAGGTGACAAGTAACACACCCGACACAGCGGCTGTGACGCTCCAGCCTATGGCCTTGCCGAAACTCATGAAAGCGTTGAGGCGACCCTGCTCCCTGACCGGGGTCAGATCAATAGACATGCCATCCACCGCAACGTCCTGGGTGGCCGCGAAACTGTTGATCAGCACGCCAATCAACATCAACATGCCGATCTGCTCGGCGGGACGCTCCACGAACATCAGAAAGAGCAGCGACAGGGAAAGACCCAGTTGCGCGCCAAGGACCCATGGCCGGCGCCGGCCCATGGGCAGAAACTCGTAGCGATCCATCAACGGACCGGTGACCAGCTTGAAGGCCCAGGGCAGCACGATGACCGCCAGGTATGAGCCGATGTCCGAGGCACTGACCCCCTGGCTGGCCAGCCAGGCAGGGATGGCAATAGACAGCAGGCCCTGGGGTATCCCCTGGGCGAAGTACATGAGCGCGCCGGTGGCGAAGCGAACTCGAGGACTCTCGGAGAGAAAAAATGAGGCGGTCATTTATGCATCCAATTTGTTGTTATTATTTGGCTGGCTTCCGATAGTAACTAATTTTCGGGCAGTAATTCGAAAAAAATGTCAGGTTTATTCTCCTAAAAAGGTGTCAGGTTTATTTTCCTTGGCCTTTATTCAACCTGATCACTTTTCTCTGTTCGATCTCAGTGCTTTCTTTCAACTTCCCCACGGTTCAAAGATTTGCGAATGAATACAAGAGTCATAGACAAGACCAGCTTTCGTGAGATGCCATGGGCCAATGGTGGTGGCGTCACCACGGAATTGCTTGCTCACAAGGACGCGGTATCCGGTCGCATGCTGTGGCGTTTAAGCATGGCCGGTGTGGCCAGCGAAGGACCGTTTTCACATTTCGCCGGGTACGACAGAATCCTGGTGTTGATAGAGGGGCGGGGGCTGAGGCTGAGCCATGCGGATGGCACAGGACACGACCTGTCCAATGTGTACGACCTGGCAAGTTTCCCGGGCGATGGCGAAACCCACGCCACCCTCGCACACGGTCCTATTCGGGACTTCAACGTCATTGCGGACCGCTCAACATTCAGACCTTCGGTTATAGTGACAGGGACTGGGAACAACAATCGGGTTTCGATACACGCCAGTGTGCTCGCAGTTTTCGCGGTAGATGGTGACCTGCTTATCGTTGATCCCGATGCGGCCGGGCATCATGTGCCAGAAGGCGACCTGTTATTGGTGGAAGCGCCGCAACAGGGAGACTGGAGCGTTTCCGGTGCAACGGCAATCGTCGTCCAGCTTATGCAGCTGGAGGAAGAATAGGGTGACACCTGTATCGGGGAGGCAGCGTGGCGCGTAAGTCAGGATCGGTTCCGGACCTGTTGCTCCTGTTGCCCTGGTGGGTGAGCGTCATTGCCGCGGCGGCAGCCTATTTCTTGCTG
>JAPHSC010000230.1 GCA_026193125.1 Gammaproteobacteria bacterium | reverse complement strand
ACCGCAACTGCAAGCGAATAGCTATATAAGTCGTCCCTGCGCTTGATAATAAAATCACCGGACTGGCGCTCTAGATCCTGGCTCACCTGCCCCTGAATGAGGTCGTTAAAGGTAAGCTCAGCCTGTCCCACACGCATTCGCAGGGCATATCTTTTCAAGGCCTTTGGCGGTGCCTCACGGCATGTCCCCGGATAGACCGGGCCCAGGCCCGCCAGCTCTTCGCGAGCGCCGGATTCCTTTATTTGCTTGCGACTGCAGACGCAGGGGTACAACACCCCGGATTGTCGCAGGTGCGCAATCGCAGCATCGTAGAAAGCACTGTGATTACTCTGGAAACTGGGCACTCCATCCCACTCCAGCCCGTGAGCCTCGAGGGCCACCAGTATTTTCTCGCAGGAATCGGGAGGTTGTCGGAGCGGGTCGATATCTTCCAGCCGAACCAGCCATCGTCCACCCTGTTGGCGAGCCCGCAGGAAACTTGCCAGCGCGGCAAGCAGAGAACCGAAATGCAAGGGACCTGTGGGGGAGGGGGCGAAGCGGCCTATATACATGGCTATGCGGGTCGCGCAACCAAGCCCGCCTAGGCAGGCTGGTTGCGAAACTCGTCTGAACTAGCGATAGCGATCGTCGCGGTCCCTAAACTGGCGTTCTGCCAGCTCACGGCGTTCCTGGGCTTCCAAAGACAGCGTGGCGACCGGTCTGGCTTCGAGCCTCTTGAGGCCAATCTCGTCACCGGTTTCTTCACAATACCCATAGCTGCCATCGTCAATCCGCTTTATGGCGGACTCAATTTTCTTAAGCAGCTTTCTTTCGCGATCACGGGTACGTAATTCCAGTCCAAACTCCGATTCCTGTGTTGCTCGATCATTCGGATCAGGGAAGTTGGCCGCTTCGTCTTGCATGTGATGGACGGTGCGATCTACCTCTTCCATCAACTCCCGTTTCCAGTTCAGCAAGATAGTGCGAAAGTGTTCCAGTTGCTCTTCGCCCATGTAGCCCTCGCCACGCTTGGGCGAATATGGGTGCACTCCATGTATCGGCCCACTGGGGCCTGCTGCCTTATTCGCGGCACGCCCGCGGGCTTTTTTTGCCACCGACTTTTTTGCGGGTGCTTTCTTACTTACAACCTTTTTTGTCGCGACTTTTTTGATCGGATTCTTTTTTGCCACGACCTTCTTTACGGCCGACTTCTTGGTAGTAGCTTTCTTGCTAACTGTCTTTTTTGTTGCCGTCTTTTTGGCAGGCGACTTCTTCGCGGCTGCTTTTTTCGCCGGCTTAGTTTTCGCAGGACCCTTCTTGGCTATCGGCTTCTTCGTCGTAACCTTTTTTGCGGGCACCTTTTTGGACACAGCCTTTTTTGCTGTGACTTTTTTGGCAGGCGCTTTTTTGCCTGGCTTTTTACTGGCGGTCTTCTTTACTGCCATTCGAACTCTCCGAGCCTCGGAATTAAAACCCGCTATTATATAGCGGATTTTCCTATCTTGTTACAAGGAATTTGATCAATTTTTTGGCCGCCCGGGCCGGATAAATCCAGCTTATGGCAACTTGACCAATTCGGGCGCTATCCATGTCGGTTGGCAGTGTTCCGCGACAATAGTGGTATAAATGCCTCCGCGAACGTTGAACTCAGCCGTCAGGCGCATGAATCGTGGCTCAGTGGCTGCGACCAGGTCTGTCAGGATCTGATTGGTGACAGCCTCGTGAAACGCCCCGTCATCCCGGTAGGACCACATATATAATTTCAATGACTTGAGTTCGACACAGGCCAGATTTGGCACGTATTCGAGCTTTAGGGTGGCAAAATCCGGCTGTCCGGTCTTTGGGCACAGGCAGGTGAACTCCGGTATTGCCATGCGAATTGTGTAATCGCGCCCGGGGTTCGGATTTGGGAAGGTTTCAAGCGCCCTGGACGGGTGCTGAATGGTGCTTTTGGGGGTTTTCTTGCTCATTTTCACTCTTGGCAGGTACCCGGTGGGCCTGCTTTTTGGCATCGTCTTGGGACAGGGATTACTTTACACTACGCGGATTGTTCCGACCATTCGTTATAAGAGGCTACATGCGTCTCGCTAAGATTAAAATCGCTGGATTCAAGTCGTTTGTTGACCCGACGACCATCAATTTGCCTAGTAACTTGATTGGCATCGTAGGCCCCAATGGCTGCGGGAAGTCCAATGTAATTGATGCAGTGCGCTGGGTAATGGGCGAAAGCTCCGCCAAGAACCTGCGTGGCGAGACCATGGAAGATGTGATTTTCAATGGTTCCAGCTCACGCAAGCCGGTGGGAACAGCTTCAATTGAACTGGATTTCGATAATTCTGACGGAAGTGTTGGGGGGCAGTACGCAAATTTCACCGATATCTCGGTCAAGCGCGTGCTCTCCCGGGATGGCACTTCGAATTATTTCCTGAACGGTACCAGGTGCAGACGCAAGGACATTACCCACTTGTTCCTGGGAACCGGGCTGGGTCCGCGAAGTTACGCCATTATCGAGCAGGGCATGATTTCACGGCTTATCGAGGCGCGCCCGGAGGAAATGCGGGTTTACCTGGAGGAGGCCGCAGGAATTTCAAAGTACAAGGATCGGCGCCGGGAGACAGAGAACCGCATCTCCCACACGCGCGAGAACCTTGAGAGACTCAGGGATCTGCGCGACGAGGTCGACAAACATATTAAACACCTGCAACGGCAGGCGAGGGTTGCCGAGCGGTTTAAGGCGCTCAAACAAGACGAGCGGCACACGACCGCGGAATTGCTGGCCCTCAAACTTGCCGTTATGGACCAGGAAATCACCAGTCGCAGGCATGCAGTAAGTGAGCGTCAGACACGTCTGGAGGCGAGCATCGCATCCCAGCGCGCCACCGAAAATGAGATTGAGACGACCCGTGGCAGGCATACCGAACTGGCTGATGGTTTCAATGTAGTACAGGGAAACTTTTATAGCATCGGTTCAGATATTGCTCGTCTGGAACAATCCATACACCATGCTGAGGAGATGCGCCAGCGTCAAGTCCGTGACCTTGAGCAAGCCGCACAGGGGCTTAGGGACATTCAAGAACATATTTCTAAAGATCAAAGTCAGATTGTTGAGCTAGAGGAGGCGCTAAACGATCTGGAGCCTACCTTTGATCAGGCCCAGGAAAATTTGCAGGCATCGGGGGTCGAGCTGCAGCGAGCCCAGGCAGAAATGCAGGAATTGCAGCATCGATGGGACGAGAATAGCGAGAAGATCAATCAGGCGCAGCAGAAAGCGGGCGTTGAGCGCGCGAAGCTTGAGAACCTGGACTCCCAGATTGGACGTGCGCAAGGCCGCAGCGAGCGAATCCAGGCTGAAATGGCAAGTACAGATGTTAAGCCGCTGCTCGAAAAGTTCGATTGGTTACAACAGCAGTTACAGACTTATCGTGGTGAACTGGAAGAATTGGAGGCAGCGCGGGAAGGTCTGGTCACGCAGGTGGCCGAGCTACGTTCAGAAGAGCATACCGTTTCCGAGGAGCGTGACAAACTTCGTGGCGAGATTCGCTCGGCCGGCGGTCGTTTGGCGTCGCTGGAGGCGCTGCAGCAAGCAGCTTTGGGTCAAAATGAGGCTGCGACCAGAAGTCTTTTGGATAAGCATGGACTTGGTTCGAGCCGGCGACTCGCTCAATGCTTGTCTGTTTCCGATGGGTGGGAGCGGGCGGTAGAAACAGTGTTGGGAGAGTGCCTGGAGGCCATTTTAGTGGACGATCTGGGCCAGGCTTCGGGTCTCCTGGGCGATTTCGAAAAAGGACATCTTGTCTTGTTTGATGGTGCCGGCACGGCTGAGTCCGGGCATGTGTCCACGGCCTCGCTGGCAGATAAGGTTTCAGGCGAACCCAAAATCGGCTCTCTTTTGGGCGCTATCAGGATTGCAGAAAGTCTGGATGAAGCCCTTGCCCTGCGCAGTCGGCTTGGCGCCGGAGAGTCCGTGATTAGCCGTGATGGTGTATGGGTAGGACCGAATTGGTTAAGGGTTACGCGGGGTGAGGATGTTCATGCCGGTGTATTTGAGCGTGAATCCGAGATCCGCAATTTGCGTGGATTGATTGAAGAGAAGCAGCAGTTGGCGGGCGAGCTTGACTCCAGGTTAAGCGAGATCAGGACTCGGTTGGAGGAGCAGGAGAGGCGACGCGAAGCGGCTCAGGCCAAACAGACTACTTTATATCGCGAACAATCCAGATTGAATGGGGAATTGGAGTCCCATCGCTCGCAGATAGAACAGGCGACCCGCCAGAAAGAGCGTCTGGGATCCGAATACGAGGAAGTCTCCGGACAGATAGAAGAACTGAAGCAAACAGTAAACGAGGCTCGCAGTCGACTGCAGTCAGCTATCGAGTTGCTCGCTCAATTGAACGAAACTCGGTCGGGTCTTCAGACCGAGCGAGAGAAGCTGGCTCGACGCGTGATGGATGCCGAGCGAGGCGCCAATGAAGACCGTGTGAAGGCCCAAGAGATTCAACTCGAGATCCAGTCACGTCGGAGTACTAGAGAGAATGCGTTGGCTGGCATGGAACGCATGCGTTTGCAGTTGCTCCGTTTTGAGGAACGCAAAGCCGAGCTGGATGAGCAGCTCATGGAGGCAGAAAGCCCGATCATAGAGCAGAAGAAGGAATTGCAGGAAAAACTGAAGGGGCGGTTACAGGTGGAAAGTCGTCTTCAAGAAGCCCGCAAGGCACTTGAGGACGTGGACACCGTGATGCGTGAACTGGAAAGACAACGTTCGGACCAGGAGATGGCAGTAAATGGGGCCCGCGAGGTGCTGGACGAGACACGCATGGCAGCTCAGGAAATTACACTGAGACGTGAGGCTCTATTCGAGCAGTTCCGGAAGACTGAATACGAACTTGAGGCTATCACCGAGCAAATACCAGAAGATGCTGAGGTTGAAAAATGGGAACAGCAGCTTGAGACCATCAGCAATCGTATCGGCAGATTGGGCCCGATAAACCTGGCGGCTATTGACGAGTTCAAGGAGCAGACGGAACGGCAGGAGTACCTGAACGCCCAGAACACCGACCTTGAGGAAGCGTTACATACGCTTGAGAACGCGATTCGTAAAATTGATCGTGAAACGCGTACCCGTTTCAAAGAGACCTATGATCTTGTTAATGCGGGACTCAAGCAGAATTTCCCTCGTCTGTTCGGTGGTGGACATGCCTACCTGGAACTTGGTGATGAGGACCTGCTGACCGCAGGGGTGACCGTGATGGCGCGACCACCCGGGAAGAGAAACAGCAGTATTCATTTACTTAGCGGTGGTGAAAAAGCGCTTACAGCAGTCGCCCTTGTGTTTGCGATTTTCCAGCTCAATCCGGCCCCATTTTGTTTGCTAGACGAGGTGGATGCGCCACTGGACGATGCGAATGTCACCCGTTTCTGCGAGATTGTCAGGGAGATGTCGGAAAAAGTGCAATTCTTGTTCATCACCCACAACAAGGTGACCATGGAATTGGCTAGCCAGTTAACTGGTGTGACCATGCAGGAACCAGGCGTATCACGCCTGGTATCGGTTGACGTTGAGGAAGCCGTCCAAATGGCGGCGATGTAAAAGGCATCATGACCGAGCTACGTTGGATATTGTTGATTGCCGGCATGCTTGTAATAGCCGGAATATATTTATTCACCCGGTATCGACCGTCCGGGGGTGCTGGCACGGGACAGGAAATGCCGCACAGACGCGAACCTGTACTGGGCGCGAAGCCCCCCGAGTCTAAATCCACACACGCTGAGTTTCAGCGGTCTGATGTGGAGTTGCGGGATATCGTTGAAAGCGCAGACGAGAGCATTGACGGGAAGGAAGAGCTTGTTGAAGAGCCCATCAACCTTGGTCATCCGGAGAAAATTGTTACCCTGCGTGTGGCATTCTCTGAGACTAATAATGTGCCTGGCAGTGGCCTGACGGAATTATTCAAAGCGCATAGCCTGCGTTTTGGAAACCTCAATATATTTCACAAGTTTATAAATGAAGGCGGTCGTTCAAAGGGCCCGATCTTCAGCGTGGCCAGTATTGTTGAACCCGGGAGTTTTGATCTGGCCAACATTGAGACTGATACGATACCGGGACTCACACTTTTTATGATGCTTCCGAATCCTATCGAGGGCAGCCTTGCTTTCGGGTCAATGCTGGACTTTGCGAGAGCTGCGAAGGAGCGCTTCGACGGTGAGGTGCTGGATGAGTCGGGCAGTACCTTGAGCATTCAGCGGGCCGGCTATATTCGCGATGAAATCATTGATTTCGAAAGAAAGCGATCAATACGCAACCGTTAGACGGTTAGTCCGCTAACCCGGAACTAAAACAAAGATGAACATGGAAGAGGCCAGGCAGCGCGCACAAGAATTGGCTAACCTGCTGAATTACCATAATTATCGTTATTACGTACTTGATGATCCGGAAATTCCGGATCCCGAGTTCGATCGTCTGCTGAGGGAATTGCAGAACATCGAACAGACTTATCCTGAGTTATTGAGGATTGACTCTCCAACCCAAAGAGTGGGAGTGGCGCCGGCCGGTAAATTCGAGGAGGCGGTGCATCTTCAGCCCATGTTGTCCCTGGGCAACGCTTTTACCGAGCAGGAACTGCTGGACTTTGATCGGAGGACAGGTGAGGGCCTGGGTTTCCCGGGAGCCATACAGTACTGTGCTGAGCCAAAATTGGATGGAGTGGCAGTCAATCTGCTCTATGAGAATGGAGTCCTGGTGCGGGCGTCGACCCGCGGCGACGGCGCCAAGGGTGAAGACATTACCCTAAACGTTCGCACCATACCCACAGTTCCCCTTCGTCTTTTCGGTGCTGATTATCCAACGACCGTGGAGATTCGGGGAGAGATATTTATGCCATTGCAGGGCTTTTCGACTCTCAATAAGCGGATCAACAGTGAGGGCGGTAAGCCATTTGTTAACCCGCGAAACGCGGCAGCGGGCAGTTTGCGCCAGCTTGATTCAAGAGTTACAGCTGCCAGACCGTTGACCATGTTCACATACGGCGTCGGTTTCTGGCGGGGAGAGTCGAAGCCAGACAGTCATTTCGCAACACTTAGTGTGCTAAAAGGTTGGGGATTCGCGATATCTCCGGATGTCAGGTTGGTAACGGGTGCCAAGGGCTGTCTGTCTTACTACCGCCAGATGCAGGAGGCCCGTCCGAATTTACCCTATGAAATAGACGGTGTAGTTTTTAAAGTCGACTCGGTAGCCAAACAGGATGAATTGGGTTTTGTAGCACGTGCCCCTCGCTGGGCGATCGCTTATAAATTCCCATCCCAGGAAGAACTAACGATCATACGTGACGTCGAATTCCAGGTGGGTAGGACGGGTGCACTGACGCCAGTCGCCAGGCTTGAACCGGTTTTCGTGGGTGGGGTCACAGTAAGCAATGCAACTTTGCACAACATGGATGAAATTGAGCGAAAAGATATTCGCATTGGAGATACCGTTTTCGTAAGACGAGCCGGGGACGTAATTCCTGAGGTTGTCAGAGTTTTGACCGAAAGACGTCCACGCGATGCTGAGCTAATCCAGTTGCCTGCTCGCTGCCCGGTATGCCAATCCGAAGTGGAACGGGTTCCAGGCGAAGCTATCGCTCGCTGCGTTGGCGGGTTGTACTGCAAGGCGCAGAGGAAAGAAGCCCTGGTTCATTTTGCATCCAGGACGGCATTGGACATTGAGGGACTGGGAAGCAAGTTGGTTGAACAACTTGTGGACACTGATCTTGTCAATTCACCAGCTGACATCTTTGATCTTTCGGTGGAGCAACTTTGTGGTCTTGAGCGAATGGGAACCAAGTCCGCAGAGAATTTGGTAGCTGCAATCGCAAAGAGCAAGACTACAACCTTGCCAAAGTTGATTTATTCTTTAGGCATAAGGGGCGTTGGTGAGAGCACTGCCAAGGCTCTGGCCGTGCATTTCCGAAATCTCGAGGCACTGATGGAGGCAAATGAGGAAACCCTGCAAATCGTGCCAGACGTGGGACCGATTGTTGCGGGGAATCTTGAGCGTTTCTTTTCTGAGCCACACAATCGCGAGGTTATATCACGACTGGTTACCCAGGGTCTGAAATGGGAAGAGATGGAGCAAGCTCAAGCGAGCGAAAAACCGCTTGCTGGCAAGGTGGTGGTGATTACCGGTACATTGGCCAATATGAGTCGTGAAGAGGCCAAAGAAATGCTGGAGTCCATGGGTGCCCGGGTTACCGCTTCGGTTAGCAAGAAAACTGATTTTGTTTTGGCGGGGGAGAACCCTGGTAGCAAACTAGACAAGGCCAAGGCATTGGGCATCGCGATATATTCTGAGGATGAAATT
>JAPHSC010000405.1 GCA_026193125.1 Gammaproteobacteria bacterium | reverse complement strand
TAGCGAGCCAAGGTATCCCGGTGCTCCACATCGCGCTCCAGGCGCTTGAGTAACAACTGGGTTTCGCCTGATGATAATTCGCCATCCAGGCAGGCAGAAATTTGTTGCTTAACCTTGTCCATCACATCAAGTTCCTAGTCCAGTAATGGCCTGAGAAGTTTATCGATTGCATCCCTGGCTCGGAATATTCTCGAGCGAACCGTACCCACCGGGCAGTCCATTTCCCGTGCAATCTCTTCGTAACTCATGCCCTCTATCTCCCGCAGGACAATCGCCGTGCGTAAATCCTTGGGTAGCCCTTCAATTGCATCACTGACCACCAATCGTATTTCTTCTCCCAGCACATGCCCCTCCGGGGTCTCCGCGTCACTCAAGCGACTGTCCATGTCGTACTGCTGCGGATCCTGAAGATCCAGATCGTAATCCAGGGGTCTGCGCTTACGTGCGACCAGGTAATTCTTGGCCGTATTAATAGCTATGCGGTACAGCCAGGTATAGAAGGCGCTATCACCGCGAAACGACGGCAAGGCACGATAGGCCTTGATGAACGCCTCTTGCGCCACGTCCAGCGATTCGACCGGGTCTTGTACATAACGCATGACCAGATTCACAATCTTGTGCTGGTACTTCAGCACGAGCACATCAAAGGCCGCCTTATCGCCACCCTGGACACGTTGCACCAGATCCCAGTCGCCTGACTCGTCAGCCATGGTCAGCCCGAAAGCCGGGACGCACGATCCATCACTGCGATAGACCCATGCCAAGCCGGAAAGTTCTGCTTGCGGTAGATTATTTTCACCTCGGTACTGCCTTCTCCTGGGTTCGCCGGCGGCGGCCTGTCGTGGCGGCCGGAATGCGTACTTGGGCTGCTATCCTTATGATTCAACAGCTTGCCAGCGATCGCCAGCGCAAATGACAGGCCAGTTGCCGGCGGCCGGGCTCTGGAGCGGTACCTGGAGTAACCAGAAGTACCTGCTTGCGGCCCTGTTCATCCCGCCAAACCAGGGCGCTCAGAGTCGGCCCGGCCGACCAGGCATGTAAAAGCCTGGCCGCACACCAGTTGCCCTCGGTGTCCTGCAGACGCCAGGCCCCGTCGCCTTGCCAGACCAATCTTTGCAGACACCTGGACTGCCTGTGCCAGGCAAGCATGGTCCAGAGCAGCACCCAGCAGAACAAGAAAATGCGTAGTCCGGTAGCCAGACCGGACAGACCAATTGCGAGCAGCATGCCTGCAAGCAGAATCAATAAATACCAGTGGCGGCGTGCCTGACGCACATCAAGGAGCAGGTTGTTGCAGGAGTTGTCCGACGATTTCACTGAATACACCCCCTGGAGGCTGTTCCTTACCCGTCACCCAGGCAAGGATAAGCGGATCTGGCAGTTCGATAAATTTCTCGAACCCTGCCTTTTCCTCCGCGCTTGCGTCCGGATAGTGCTGCTCAAGGTAGCGCCCGAGGAGGAAATCCAGTTCCCGCATTCCCCGTCGGCAACGCCACTTCAACCTGGCCAGATCCTTCATGCCTGCCGCCTGTTCGATCCCGACCCGCTATTCTGAATCCCGGAAAAAGAGGATTGTGAGCGAAAACATTCAGCATCTGGACGCGGATCTTGCTTGGCAGGCTTGCGCTGATCGGCAATGCAGCAGCCGGCCTTTGCGAGCGCGGGATATGCGTTCATGAAAACATCAGAGGCTCACTTTCCTTTCCAAAAGCATCTTCTTTACCTCCGCAATGGCCCTGGCGGGATTCAAACCCTTGGGGCAAGTGCGGGTGCAGTTCATAATCGTGTGACAACGATACAGGCGGAAAGGATCTTCCAGCGCATCCAGGCGCTCACCCGTCGCATCGTCGCGGCTGTCCACTATCCACCTGTATGCCTGCAGCAAAGCCGCCGGACCCAGGTAACGATCGCTGTTCCACCAATAACTGGGGCAACTGGTGGAACAACAGGCACACAGAATGCAGGCAGAGGGCTCGTCGATCCTCGCCTGGTCTTCCTTGGTCTGAAGACGTTCGCGGTCAGGCGGCGGCGGCGTGCTGGACTGCAGCCAGGGCTTGATCGACGCGTACTGCGCATAAAACTGGGTCAGGTCCGGCACCAGGTCCTTGACCACCGGCATATGCGGCAAGGGATAAATTTTCACGTCCTCGCTGACATCCGACGAGGCCTTGGTACAGGCAAGGGTATTGGTTCCATCAATGTTCATGGCGCAGGAGCCGCAAATGCCTTCGCGACACGAGCGCCTGAAGGTCAATGTTGCATCGACTTCATTCTTTATTTTGATCAATGCATCCAGAACCATCGGGCCACATTGATCCATGTCCAGTTCATAGGTATCCACGCGAGGATTCTCGCCGCTGTCCGGATCGTAGCGGTACACGACAAAACGCCGCACATTCTTGGCGCCTTCTGGCGCCTGGAATAGCTTGCCCTTGGTAATACGGGAATTAGGAGGTAATCGGAATTCGGCCATTATGCGGTTTCTCCGGCTCGCATCAGTAAACGCGTTTCTTGGGCGGAACTGCCTCGACCTCATCGGTCAGGGTATTCAAATGCACGGGGCGGTAATCAATCTCTACCTCACCGTTATGCTTGACCCAGCAAAGAGTATGTTTCATCCAGTTCGCGTCGTCCCGATCCGGATAGTCTTCCCGCGCGTGGGCTCCCCTGCTTTCCTGGCGGTTGGCCGCAGAGCATATGGTACTCATGGCCTGTCCCAGCAGGTTGTCCAACTCCAGCGTTTCGATCAGGTCGGTATTCCAAACCAGTGATCGGTCACTCACCCCTACCTGTTCAAAGGAAGCGAAGACTTCCTTCATCTTGGCCACACCTTCGTCCAGCACCGGGCCAGTACGGAACACCGCTGCGTGGTTCTGCGTGGTGCGTTGCATAGTCAGGCGGATCTCTGCAGTGGACAGGTCACCCTTGGCATTACGCAGTTTGTCCAGGCGGGACACTGCCAAATCCCCGGCATCACTCTTCAAGGGCTTATGACGAGTGCCGGTCTTCACCTCGGTAGCGCAGCGCTTGGCCGCGGCACGCCCGAACACCACCAGGTCGAGCAAAGAGTTTGAACCGAGTCGGTTGGCACCGTGTACTGACACACAAGCCGCTTCACCAATGGCCATCAGACCCTGCACCACTGAATCAGGATTGCCATCTTTGAGGGTCACCACTTCACCGTGATAATTGGTGGGGATGCCGCCCATGTTGTAATGCGCGGTGGGGATGACCGGAATGGGTTCCCGGGTCACGTCAACGCCGGCGAAAATGCGAGAGGTTTCGGCTATACCCGGAAGGCGCTCGTGAATCACCTCGGCGCCCAGGTGCTCCAGGTGCAGATGGATGTGATCCTTGTCCTTGCCAACACCACGACCCTCCCGAATTTCTATTGTCATGGAGCGGCTAACAACATCACGCGAGGCCAGGTCCTTGGCGTTGGGTGCGTATCGCTCCATGAATCGCTCACCATTCGAGTTGGTCAGGTAACCCCCCTCACCCCGCACACCCTCGGTGATCAAGCAGCCGGCGCCGTAAATGCCGGTAGGATGAAATTGTACGAACTCCATGTCTTGCAGCGGCAGCCCGGCTCGCAACACCATGCCGTTACCATCGCCGGTACAGGTGTGTGCAGAGGTACACGAGAAGAACGCGCGTCCATAACCACCGGTGGCGAGGATGGTACGGTGAGCACGGAATCGATGCAGCGTGCCGTCTTCCATACAAATGGCGATTACACCACGGCATTCGCCATCCTCCATGATCAGGTCGATAGCGAAGAACTCGATGAAAAATGTGGCGTCATGCTTCAGGCTCTGCTGGTACAAGGTATGCAGCATCGCATGGCCGGTGCGATCGGCCGCTGCACAGGTTCGTTGAGCCGCGACACCTTCGCCATAGCGGGTGGTCATACCACCAAAGGGACGCTGATAAATCCGACCGTCTTCGGTGCGCGAGAATGGCACGCCATAGTGCTCCAGTTCAATCACTGCATCGGGGGCCTCTTTGCACATGTACTCGATGGCGTCCTGGTCGCCCAGCCAGTCCGAGCCCTTGACGGTGTCATACATATGCCAGCGCCAGTCATCCTCGCCCATATTACCCAGGGCCGCGCTGATACCACCCTGGGCGGCAACAGTGTGACTCCGGGTAGGAAATACCTTGGAAATACAGGCAGTGCTCAATCCACTCTCTGCCAATCCAAAGGTCGCCCGCAGACCTGCACCACCGGCGCCTACCACGACAACGTCGTAGGTGTGTTCGATAAACTCATAGGCCTGCGACATCAGCTACGCTCCAAATCCCACTCTAAGAACAGAGTACACACCCAGTGCAACGGCCAGCACATGGGCAAACTTAATCAGCACCAGGACCACGACCTTCAAACCGGCATGGTGTACATAGTCTTCGATGACCACCTGTATTCCCAGCAGGGAGTGAAAGAACAAGGTCGCTACCAGCAGGACCAGCAATACTGCATTAACCGGCGAGGACATGAAGGTTGTCAGCGACTGGTAACCCAGGCTCTCGAGACAGATCAATTCAGCAGCAAACCAGAGGCCGAGGAACAGCAGAGCAAGTGCGCTGACACGCTGGGACCACCAATGCCCGGTCCCGCCCCTGGCCGAACCCAAACCCATTACCTGCCCAAGTGGACTTTTCAGACTCATCCCGAATCCCCTAGAGAACCAGTAACCAGAACCCAGCCGTCAAAACTATGCTGGCTGCGACAGCCAGATAGCCTGATCTGTAGAGCTGAGAAATTTCAAACCCTCGACCCGTGTCCCAAACCAGGTGCCGAACACCATTGCTCAGGTGATAGAAGAACGCGAACGACACGCAGCCCAGCAGGACCCTGGCAAGATTCGAACCCAGCAAGGCCTGGGCATCGGCATAAGCAGCAGGCCCACTGGCAAGGCTGGCCAACCAGTAAACCAGCACCAGGCTCCCCAGGGCCAGTGCGATACCGGTGGCCCGATGGAGAATGGACATGACCATGGTGATCTGCCACCGATAGACCTGCAGATGAGGAGACAGGGGGCGATTTTTCGTCGTCATTAGTGCCTAGTCCTTTACCGTGTCAATCAACACAGTCACTGGCGGCAAGGTCTTCAGCCTCTCGCCTGGACTGCTGTGTTTTGGCTTCGTCAAAAATCGATGCAACGACCATTCTTTTCCCAATCACCGAAACGCGTGGGCTCGGGACCTGATCGGCCGCCTATTTCCTTCACCGGCGGCGGTTCGGCAACGGTGCCCAGGGTATCCGTGCTCCGGGGTGTGCCCGGCTGCTCCGGCTTGGTCAGGGGTTCTGTTTCGTGCGTATTCGGCATGCCGGGCATTTTGCCAGATCGCCACTGCCTTTGCACTCGGAAAACCGATACACTCCGGGCATAAATCATCAGCCGGAGCAGAGCTTTTCCCATGGTATGGATGATCCGACCCGATTATGGACTTATTCGCGTCAGCGGTGCCGACGCTCGTGAATTCCTGCAGGGCCAACTAAGCAATGACTTGCATCTGTTGGCAGCAAACCATGCCTTACGGGCCGCCTACTGCAGCCCGCAAGGGCGCGTGCTGACCCTGGTTACACTGCTGCCCCAAGACGACGGCGCCTTGATGCTATTGCCCTCGGACCTGCTTCAGTCGATCCTGAAGCGCTTGCAGATGTATGTATTGCGTGCCCGTGTCAGCCTGCAACAGGTGGAGTGCAGCGACCGCCTGATTTGCGGTGATGAGTTACCCGGTGCGGCAAGGCTGCGCGATGAACTTGTGCATGACCAATACGGCCTGGCCTGGGTAGCCAGCACCGAACCCGCGCTGGCTTGGCGCTTGCTGGATACGCCGGAGCAAGGCCCCGAGACACTGCCCTATCACGCCAACCAGGCCAACTTGTGGCAAATCCTTGCGGGTCTGCCGGCGTTAGGCGAGGGCAGCAGCGGCCAATACATACCGCAGATGCTCAACCTGGATGCCCTTGAGGCGGTGAGCTTTCGTAAGGGTTGTTACACCGGCCAGGAAATAGTCGCCCGAACCCAGCACCTGGGTCGAATCAAGCGGCGGCTGTTTAGAATTAGCGGGAACGGCCCGCCACCGAAGCCTGGTACTGGCGTAGAACGTGACGGCCAAAGTATCGGACAGGTCCTGATCAGCGCTGAGGCAGGCCAGGGTTTCG
>JAPHSC010000054.1 GCA_026193125.1 Gammaproteobacteria bacterium | reverse complement strand
CCCCACTGAACAGCAAATTCTCAACCGTACTTTCGGATACGCCAATTCATGCCCTTACGCCTGCTAGTCATTGACGAGGACACGGACTTCCGCGAGCAGTTGCTGGCCAGGCTGCGTCAGCGCTGGCCTGATGCGCGAATATCCTGTTACCTGCCTCTCGGCCAGGGATCATTGCCCCCGGATTTTGTCGCCGCCGGCTTTGACGTGGTGCTGCTGGGTGATGCGGCAGGTCTGCCGTGGCTGGAGGACATCAAGTCACGGGACGGGTTTCCACCGGTGATTTTTCTCACTCGTACGGGCAGTGAGC
Source organism: Gammaproteobacteria bacterium (assembly GCA_026193125.1). Lineage (GTDB taxonomy): Bacteria > Pseudomonadota > Gammaproteobacteria > Steroidobacterales > BM003 > CAKZML01. The sequence goes on along the minus strand of JAPHSC010000054.1, from coordinate 5,886 downwards.
AACTCGCGGTGGCGGCCATCAAGGCAGGCGCCAGCGACTACCAGTCGGGGCAGACCCTGGATCCGCACGTCCTCGAGCGGTCCATTCACGGTGCCCTGATGGAGCGCAAGCGCCAGCGTGTGATGGAGCAACGCAAAGGCCTGGGCAACGAAGTATACCGTTTCGGTACCGTCCATATCCGCGGCCAACGCTGTGTGCGGGAACTCGCGGCCGGCACCCTGGGCTCGGTGTACCTGGCGGAAAGCGAGAGCCTGGGCGCCATGGTGGTCCTCAAGGTCTTGCGCCAGGTGCCGGACATTGGTGAGGGTCAGGGCGCTTTTGACCGTTTCTTGCAGGAATACGAGGTAATTTCTGGTATCGAACATACGAATGTCGTGCGTATTCATGAGCTGGGTGTGGCAGATGACCATGCCTATATCGCCATGGAGTATTTTCCCGCAGGCGATTTGCGCAAGCAGATGGGAGTGCGCATGAGTCCCGCGCGGGTGCTGTTCTATGTTGGCCAGATTGCTGCCGCCCTGACCGTCATTCACAGGGAGGGCGTGCTGCACCGGGACCTGAAACCGGGCAACATCATGCTGCGCGGCGATGGCAGCCTGGCGCTGATTGATTTCGGAATGGCCAAGGAGTTGGCCGTGAAAGCGGAGATTACCGGGCGAGGCACAATTTTTGGCACGCCCTACTACATGAGCCCGGAGCAGGGGCATGGCAAGACGGTGGATGAGCGCAGTGACCTGTATAGCCTGGGCATTATTCTTTACGAGTTGCTTACCGGCAAAAAGCCCTTCTTGGCGGATACGCCCCTGGGGGTAATTTACTTGCATGGCAACGCAGACATTCCACGTCTGCCGGGCGAACTGCATCGCTTCCAGGCGTTGCTTGACGGCTTGCTGGCGAAGCAACCGGAACAGCGTTTCCAGAGCGCAGAACAGGTGCTGGACGCCCTTGGTGAACTGCAGGAGCAGTTTGTATGAGCGCGTTGCCGATGCAGGTGTCAGACTTGCTGCAGGCGCCCACCTCGCCCGCATGGGTCGATAAAGCGCTGCAAGAACTGCCGATATTGCTGCTGGATCATGCCAGTTGCGAAAAGAAGGCAGCATCCACCGCATTGAGTCTGATGTTCCGCTACCCCCAGGTGGAGGCACTCAGCTGGCGTATGTCCCGGCTGGCCAGGGAAGAGTTGCGTCACTATGAGCAAGTACAAAAGATCCTGTCGCAGCGCGGGATAGCCTATCAAGCTCTCAAGCCGTCGCGCTACGCCGAGGGCTTGCGCAAGCACCTGCGGAGCGGCGATCCGGCGCGCCTCATGGACTTGCTGGTAGTGGGCGCGTTTATCGAGGCCCGTTCCTGTGAGCGATTTTCCCTGCTGGCGCCACGCCTGGATGCAGAGCTGGGAAAGTTTTACGCGGGCCTGTTAGCGGCGGAAGCGCGCCACTTTCGTCAGTACCTCGCCCTGGCGGCGGACCTGGATGCGGATCGGGATGCCCCTGAGGTGCGCGAAAGAATTGATTTTTTTGGGCCGATAGAGGCGCAGCTGTGCACCGACCCGGATCCCCAGTTCCGCTTTCACAGCGGCACACCGGCCTGATCTGACCCATTACTCACGCCAGCCGGGGAATTCGGGCGCCGGGCAATCAGGAGCGGGGCAGGCTCTCCAGCTCAAACCCGCTTCCGTCCCAGCTCAATACGCTGCCTTGTTCATACCAGTCGCCCAATACAATCCTGCGCGCCGGACGACCGGCAAGCTCGAATTGGTGAATCGCCGGGCGGTGGGTGTGGCCATGGATCAAGGTGGACACGCCCAGTTCCAGCATGGTTTCCTCCACCGTCTCCTGGTTCACATCCATAATTTCCGCGGGTTTGCCGCCCATGGTGCTGCGGCTGGCGTCCCGGGCCTGGCTGGCGAACGCGCGGCGTTCCTCCAGGCTGCGTGCCAGCATGCCCTGCTGCCACTGCGGGTTGCGGACCATGTTGCGGAATTTCTGGTATTCCACATCATCGCTGCACAGTGTGTCCCCATGCACCAGGCCCACCTGCTCCTTGCCCAGCTTGAGCACGCAGGTTTCTCCCAGTAGCTTCATGCCGGCGCGGCGGGCAAAGTCCTCACCCAGCACGAAATCCCGGTTGCCATGCATGAAATACATCTCCACGCCCTGCAGGGACAAGGCATGCAGTGCCTGTCCTATCTTGAGCTTGTGGGGATCGTCGTCATCGTCACCTATCCAGGTCTCGAACAGGTCACCGAGGATGTAGAGGCGGGCGGCCTTGCTGGCCCGTTCCTCCAGGAAAGACATAAATTGATCACTGACTTCCGGCCATGCGCCGTCCAGGTGCAGGTCTGAGATAAACAGCGTGCTCACCCGGTCAGTCATGTCTTATCACTGAACCAGGGTGATGGACTTGATCACTACCGGTGTCGCGGGCACGTCTGATGCCAGGCTGCCATCCGGTGAGGGTCCCGTCGGCAGGTGGGCGATACGATCGAGTACGTCCAGGCCTTCCTTCACTTCGCCAAACACCGCATAGCCCCAGCGTGTCGCCAGGGGGTCCAGTTCAGCGTTATCAACCAGGTTGAAAAAGAACTGGGTGGTAGCGGAGTGCGGCTTGTTAGTGCGCGCCATGGCGATGGTGCCGCGTTTGTTCTTCAGGCCATTCCCGGATTCATTGGGTATCGAGTCGGGGGTGTCCTTGGCCTGGTAGTCTGCCGTCATGCCGCCCGCCTGGGCCACAAAGCCGTTAATTACCCGGTGGAAGATAGTATCCACGTAAAAGCCTTCCTTCACGCGGGAGTAAAAATTCGCCACCGTTATCGGTGCCTTGCGGGCATCCAGTTCCACGAGGATGTCGCCCTGGGTGGTGACGATAAGGAATTGGGGGTACTCACTGCTCAATTCGGCAAGGATTTCATCAGTCGATTTCGCGCCCTCCACGGCCAGCACCGGCAAGGTGAGTGACAGTGACAGAATCAGGCCGATCAGAAATTTCCTCATTGGTGCCTCCGGGTGGCGTCTTGTTGATTGCAGGCTAACGGAGTGCAAGTTTACCGGAAAAGTCGTTGACGAGAAGTTTTCCACGCCGCACGGGTTTCCAGTAACATTGCGGGCCATGGAAAACATGCCCGCAATAACCCGTTTTGCTCCCAGCCCCACCGGCTATGTCCACGTGGGCAATGTGCGCACTGCATTTTTCAACCAATTACTGGCCAGGTGTAGCGGGGGACGGTTTATTCTGCGCTCCGAGGACACCGACGCCGAGCGCAGCAAGCAGGAGTACCTGGATGCCTTGCTGGCGGACCTGCACTGGCTGGGCCTGCGCTGGGACGAGGGGCCGGATTGTGGTGGACCCTCGGGTCCCTATTGCCAGAGTGAGCGTTCCGGGCTGTATGAGGTTTATTACACGCGCCTGATCGACAGCGGTGATGCCTATCCCTGCTATTGCAGTGATCAGGAGCTCAAGCTTTCACGCAAGCGCCAGCTGGCCTCGGGTCGGCCGCCGCGCTACGCCGGGACCTGTCGGCACCTTGGTGATCAGGAGCGGGCGGACAAAGCAGCCCAGGGACGTGTACCGGTGTTGCGCTTCAAGGTCACGGCGGGTGACAGCGTGACCTTCCAGGACCTGGTGCGTGGGGAGCAGGTATTCGCCCGAGACGACATCGGTGATTTCGTCATTCGCAGGGCCGACGGTAGCGCGGCGTTTTTTTTCAGCAACGCGGTGGACGATGCCCTGATGCAGGTCAGCCATGTTCTGCGTGGTGAAGATCACGTCGCCAACACGCCACGACAAATCCTGTTATTGCAGGCCCTGGACTTGTCAGTGCCCAGGTACGGCCATTTTTCCCTGATGGTCGGCGACGACGGCGCCCCCCTTTCCAAGCGCCACGGGGCCAGCAGCTTGCGCGAACTGCGTCTGGCAGGCTACCTGCCGGGCGCTATCCTGAATCATTTTCTGCGCCTCGGGCACAAGGCAGACATCGATGATTGGCTGGACCTTGATCAGATGCCCGAGCACTTCAATATCGATGCCCTGGGACGTGCCCCGGCCCGTTACGATATGGACCAGTTGCGGCATTGGCAGAAAGAGGCCGTCATGCGCCTGTCCATCGCCGAACTGGAAGACTGGCTGGGAGACTCCGGGCGGGCCCTGATTCCGCCTGAGCAGACCGGGGCTTTTCTGGAGCTGGTCAGGTCCAATGTGTTGTTCCCGGCAGATCTGCAGGCCTGGGTTGACGTGCTTTACGGTGACTTGCCGAAGCCCGGTGAGAGCGAGCAAGAATGGCTGCAGCAAGCTGGCAGCGAGTTCTTTCGGGCAGCGCTGGCCGCGCTCGAGAACCCGGCTGCCACCCTCAAGGACCTGACTGATGCGGTCAAGACGGCTACTGGCGCCAAGGGCAAGCAGTTGTTTATGCCTCTGCGGGCGGCCCTGACCGGGCGCACCGATGGTCCCGGTTTGCAGGAAATGCTGGTATTGATGAGTGCCGATACCAAACGGAAGCGATTACAGGAGGCCCTGGCCCTTGGCCAGAAACACAGCAGGGAGCCTCTGATCTAGTCATGAACGTGTATCTTGCGCCTAAAAAATCCAGCTTCTATGTTGCCAATCTTCGCAGTAGGGTGCGTTTTACGCACCATTCTCGACGGTGCACAGAGTGCACCCTACGTGCTTTCACCGGGCAAAGAGCAGGGCGCCTTGAATCTAAATCTTTTCGCCAGCAATCTAATTCGTCCAGACTAAATCAAAGGCTCCCTGGTCATGTTGAAGATTCATAATTCCCTCACCGGCAACAAGGAAACCTTTACCCCCATCGAGAAGGGCAAGGTCAGTATTTACGTTTGCGGCATCACGGTTTATGACTTTTGCCACCTTGGGCATGCCAGGGCTTATATCGTGTTTGATGTGGTCACCCGCTACCTGCGGCGATGCGGTTACCAGGTAACCCATGTGCGCAACATCACCGACATTGATGACAAGATCATCCAGCGTGCCAATGAGAATGGCGAGCCGTTCACGGCCTTGACCGAGCGCTACATTCGAGCCATGCACGAGGACTTTGACGCCCTGGGTATCCTGCCACCCGAGCACGAGCCCCGGGCCACCGACTCCATCGACGGTATCATTGAGCTCATACAGGAACTGGTACGCAAGGAGCATGCCTATGCCGCCGACAATGGCGATGTGTACTACGCGGTGGCCAGCTTCCCCGAATACGGTCGTCTCTCGGGCAAGCGGCTTGAGGACCTGCGCGCCGGCGCCCGCGTGGAAGTAGACAGCGCCAAGCGCGATCCCCTGGATTTCGTGCTCTGGAAAGCCGCCAAGCCCGGTGAGCCGGCCTGGGAGTCTCCCTGGGGCAAGGGTCGGCCAGGCTGGCACATCGAGTGCTCCGTGATGTCCATGGGACTGCTGGGCAAGCACTTTGACATCCACGGCGGTGGCATGGACCTGAAGTTTCCGCATCACGAAAATGAGATAGCCCAGTCTTGCGGCGCTACCGGCGAGCCGTTTGTAAACCTGTGGATGCACAACGGATTCGTGCGCGTGGACGAGGAAAAGATGTCCAAGTCGCTGGGTAACTTCTTCACTATCAGGGAAGTCATGCAGCGATTCCATGCCGAGGAAATCCGCTACCTGATGCTCTCCAGTCATTACCGCAAGCCGCTCAATTACTCGGAGCAGGAACTGGCCTCTGCCGGGGCCTCCCTGGACGGGTTTTACATCGCATTGTCCCGCACCTCACCGCGTGCAGACTTGCCGCTGGAAGAGGACTACAGCAAGCGTTTTACCGAGGTCATGGACGATGACTTCAACACGCCCGGCGCACTGGCGGTGCTGGCCGAAGTGCGCAAGGACATCAGCCGGCGCGTGGATGCCGGTGAGCAGGACCAGGCCAAT
>JAPHSC010000312.1 GCA_026193125.1 Gammaproteobacteria bacterium | reverse complement strand
TCACGCACGGTCTGTTCGATGACCCGCGGTCCGGCAAATCCGATCAAGGCTCTGGGCTCACCCACGTTGAGATCTCCCAGCATGGCCAGGCTGGCTGATACGCCGCCGGTAGTCGGGTCGGTGAGGACCGAGATAAAGGGCACGCTGCGCTGCGCAAGGCTGGCCAGTGCGGCGCTGGTCTTGGCCATTTGCATGAGTGAGAGCAGGCTCTCCTGCATGCGCGCCCCACCGCTGGCTGAAAAACAAATCAGGGGAGACGCATCAGCCTGCGCGGCCTCCGCCGCGCGCACGAAGCGCTCACCCACAACCGAGCCCATGGAACCGCCCATGAAGGAAAATTCAAAGGCGCAGGCCACCACGGGCATGCCCTTTAGAAAGCCCTTCTGGACCACCATTGCATCCGTCTCACCGGTCGTTTTCTGAGTGTGCAGCAAACGATCCCGGTAGCGCTTGGTATCACGGAATTTCAGCGCGTCTACGGGATGCACATCGCTCGCCAGCTCCACTCTGCCTTCTGGATCCAGGAACACGTCCAGCCGCATCCTGGCCGAGATACGCAAGTGGTGCTGGCATTGCGGGCACACAAACAGGTTTCGTTCCAGGTCGGCGCGGTACAGCACGGCGCTGCACTCGGGGCACTTCGACCACAGGCCCTCGGGCACCGAGCGTGTGCGGCGCTCAGTCTGGATTCGAGATGGCATCAGTTTTTCAAACCAGGTCATGGTGGCAATACTAGTCCGTTTGGCTTGGCGAGCGGTCGATAATAAAACAATCAGGATCAATATTCTTGCTGCACGGCGGCAGTTTGAAGCGCGGGTCGTACCGGACTTCGCTCAGATACAAGCCCTCGGGCAGGCCGGTAACCCCGGCGCGGCCCCTGTCACGCCCTGCCAACACCTCGCCCAGCCAGGTCTCTGCAGCCTCCCCGGCGCCGATTTTGATCAGGGAACCGGCGATATTTCGAACCATGTGGTGCAAAAAGGCATTGGCACTAATCTGCAGTTCCAATACCTGACCCTGCCTGCACACCGCGATATGACTGATGGTCCGCACCGGGCTCTTGGCCTGGCAGCCCGATGCCCTGAAAGCACTGAAGTCATGCTCACCCAGTAACACCTGGGCAGCCCTGTGCATGGCTTGCTCATTCAAGGGCGTGTGCACCCAGGCGGCCCTGTGACGCCACAAGGCCGAGCGGTAGTGTCGATTAAGAATCAGGTACCGGTAGGAACGACTGATGGCGCTGAAACGGGCGTGAAAATCCTTCGGGACTTCCCTCGCCCAGAGCACATTGACATCATGCCGAAGGTAGGTGTTGGCGCCCATGATCCACGAATGCGGCTTGCGCCGTGCGTGGGTATCAAAATGGACGACCTGGCCGGTCGCGTGCACACCGGTATCGGTGCGCCCGGCACAAATTACGCGCACCGGCTCATTGGCGACCCGCGCCAGCGCAGCTTCCAGCTCGTCTTGCACGCTGGGACCATTGGTCTGGGTTTGCCACCCGACAAAACGGGTGCCGTCATATTCAACACCAAGGGCAAGGCGCGGCATTCAGTTACCACCCGATCGTGAATTTCCGGAGCCGGAACGCACTGCGGGCCATTACGGCCCGCAGCATCGCAGGTACAGGTTTGGTTACGGCAGCTTCTCAAGCAGGCGTTTGGCGTCCACCTGCTGGGCACTATCACCTTCGGCAATCACTTCCTCGAGAATGCTTCGAGCCCCGTCAGGATCACCCATGTCCATGTAGGCGCGCGCCAGGTCGAGCTTGGTGCCAATTTCACTGAGGGTAAGGGCCTCGGACTCAGGCATGGTCATGTCCGAGACATCCATTTCCACTGTTGGCGCGGCGCCCTGGTCGTCCCTATTCTCGCCCGAGTCCGACAGATCCATGTCGGGTGCAGGCTGTTCCACGGTGTCGCCCGCATCCTCAACATGCGTCAGGGTGCCCAGGTCAAGGTCGATACTCTCATCGGCGTTGAGTATGAACATCTCGGCCGTCGCGTCGCTATCCGTACTGCCACCCTGACGCTCCATGTGCATGGTCGCCGCGAGCAGGTCCGCATCAATCTCACTCGCCGCCATGGTGGCGGTATCGGTCAACTTGTGATCCAGCTCTCCTTCGGCACCGGTGGCATCCGAATCATCACCCAGATCAAAATCGACACTGGCAAATTCTCCGGTCGGGTCCATCTCGGCTGCCAGTGCGGCCAGTTCAACCGTATTTTCAGGGCGTGCTATTGCGGTCGCATCGTTATCGTCCAGATCCTGCTTGTCCATGACCGCAGTCGCGCTGGCATCATCGCCATACTCATCGGGCAGTCTGCCAATAAAGCTGTCATCCAGGCTGACATTCAGACCAAGATCATCCAGCTCAATTTCAGCGGTCCGATCTGCCTGCTGCACCGGTGTCTCCACAGTGTCTGCAGTGTCTGCGTCTTCCTCAAAGCCGAGGAAGGGTGTTTCCTGGGTAACTTCACCACCGGAATCCAGCGATGGCGACTCCTGTGTGTCACCGGCAGAATCCAGCGCACCACCGAAGTCCAGATCGACCAAGTCATTGTCGTCTGCATTTTCGCTTGCATCAAACAATTCAAGGTCAAGCGCCTCATGCAACTGGCTGTCTTCGATCGACAAGTCCATGTCGGTGCCGGCACGCGCTTCAAGAACTTCACCAAACAGCTCCTCATCCGGCAGCAACTGCTTGCCCATGATCAGCATCTTTTCCCAGGTACCGTCGCCCAGGGAGTCGCGCTTGCTATGCATTTCCTGTGCTACAGAGCGGAAGCCGTCCTGGTTGCCCCAGACGAAGTAGACCTCGGCCAGCTTCATCTGCAGTTCGCCATTCTCCGGGTCACGCTTGGTCGCGGTCTGAAGAATCTCGGCAGCCTGGTCGTAAAGACCGTAGGCCATGTGAAAATCGGCCTCGGCCATTGGGTCTGCAATCTCGTCGTCTGCCCCGGGCCTGACCTTTTCAAGCTCCATGGTGTCGTCAAGATCGATTGCCCTGTCGCGACCAACAACCTGGCCGGGCTCCACCGTCGTGGTATCAAGACCCGCGCCACTGCCGGCAGCTTCAAATACGTCGGCTTGCAGGTTGGCGGTGTCTTCGTAGTCGGGCTCCTCCCGAACCAAGAATCCGGGGTGGCCCTTGCGCGCCTCCTCGGTCACCGTGGAGACTCCAGCGGCAACAACCGGACGAATTATTGTTGCATCGTCGGTATCCAGGCCATCGTCATCAAGATCCTCGTACTCTTCCCAGGGCTTGGCCCCACCGGTATCGTCTTTCTTGCGCAGACGCAGGAAGACCAGCACGGCGGCAATCAGGGCGAGGATGCCCAGGATGACGAACGCGAAGGGGCTGATCAACCAGCCCAGCACCTTGTCCACGAGGGACTCTTCCCTGGGAGCGGAAATAACTTTTTGCGTGGCGGCCTTCGCTGCAGCTTTTTCTTGCTCGGCTTGCTCCAGCGCGGCTTGCTCATCCGCGGCCGGCACCTGGCCCGTCTCGGTGGTCTCTGTGCCAACAGTCGGCTCTGCCACTTCGGGAACGGCTTCCAGAATTGGTTGTTCAGTGGCCTGGCCGGCCTTTTCGAGGTTTCTCTGGAGCTCGGCCATCTGGTCGCTCTGCACCTGCAGGCGATCTTCAGCGGTATCCAGTTCGCGACGCAGACGATCGACTTCCTGGCGCAGGTAGACTTCAGCCTCACCACCATCACCAGCACCGGTCGGCTCCTGGCCAGCAGCGGCCGGGCGAGTCACCGGCTCGCTGGGCGGTACCAGCCTGAGCTTGGGTTCTATCGTGGTTCCCAGCATGCCAGACCCCGGGCGCCACGCTTGCATGTGCTCACGAACCGCATCATCAGCAGCCGTACTGCTCACAGCGCGCAGCTCTTCAAGCGACGGGATGCGCAATATGGAGCCGGCACGCAGTCTGTTTATGTTGCCGGAGAATGCCTCGGGGTTGGCCTCGTACAAGGCGATCATCATCTGGTTGACGGTTACGTCTGCCGGACGAAAACGCTCTGCCAATACCCAAAGCGTCTGACCACGTCCGACGCGGTGACTGCCCTGGGGAGGCGTATAGGGAGCACGATCGGGCTGCACCGACTCGGTAACCGGAGCCGTGTCAGGAGCCTTCTCGGGTTGGCGTAGAACTGTTCCGCTGGTAGCTGCCGGTTGCCTGGCGACGGGGGCCTGCACAGCCGGTGCCGGGGTAGCCGCCTGGGGTATAAATGCCGGCGGATCCAGCAAGACGGTGTACTCGCGCAGCAAAGTGCCCCGCGCCCACTTGGCCTCGATCAGGAAGGTCACAAAGGGCTCGGTAATCGGCCTGCCGGAGGTCACCTTCAGCACCGGTTGACTGGCCGAATTAAAGCCGACGTCGAATCTCAGGGAACTCAAAAACTCGGGCCTGTCCAGCCCAAGCCGGTCAAAATCGCCTTTCGGCGCCAATTTGACGTTCAATCCTTCAAGTTCTTTCCCGGAGGCGCCGATTATCGAAATCTCAGCCTGCATGGGTTCATTCAGGGCAGATTGAAGCTCAATCTCTCCAAGACCCAATGCCCAGGAAACCGACGGCAAAACCGCCAGCAACAAGAGGGGGACCACCCTGGTTTTCCGCGCCATCTGAACTCCCTACGCTTGTTCTTTCATCGGCGAGACTCTCGGATTCTGCCTACGCGTAATCCCCGGTCTTTAGTCTTGACAACCCGCTTTACAATCAGCGTCTAACTATAGCTTACAAATACTCTTTTACCAACAGTTCAGCGATTTGAACACTGTTGAGCGCGGCTCCCTTGCGTACATTATCCGCAACCACCCAAAGGTTCAGCCCGCGGTCGCTGTCCAGATCCTGCCGTATCCTTCCGACAAAAACTGCATCCTTGTTGGCCGCCTCGGTCGCCGCCGTAGGGTACCTTGGCTTTGCCGGGTCGTCCATCAAGACCACTCCGGGCGCCTTTTTTAACAGTTTCCGCGCCTTGGCAACCGTAACTGGGTCACGGGTTTCAATATAAATGGACTCCGAGTGCCCAAAAAATACCGGCACCCTGGCCGCCGTGGCGGTCACACGTATATCGGGATCGCCAAATATTTTCCGGGTTTCCCGGACCATTTTCATCTCTTCCCGGGTGTAACCGCTGTCTTCGAACACGTCGATATGCGGCAGGACATTGAAGGCCAGTTGCTTCTTGTACAACTTGCTGTCGGCGGGCCTGCCGTTCATCAGTAAGGCGGTCTGCTTGGCCAGGTCTTCCATGTGCCTGCGCCCCGCCCCCGACACCGCCTGGTAGGTGGAGACAATAATCCTGTGTATGCCGAAAGCGTCACGCAGCGGCTTCAGGGCAACCAGCATCTGGATCGTGGAGCAATTGGGATTGGCGATGATGCCGCGATTTTTGTAGCCAGCGATTGCCTCCGGATTGACCTCCGGCACCACCAGGGGAATGTCCTCTTCCTGGCGAAACCAGGAGGTGTTGTCGATAACCACGCAACCGGCCTTGGCCGCCCTGGGCGCGTGCTCCGCCGACACGCTGCCACCGGCCGAGAACAGCCCGATGTCCACGCCCTTGAAATCAAATGTCGACAGGTCCTGTACCGTGATTTTCTGTTTGCCAAATTTCAGTGTCTTGCCGGCGGAACGGGAACTGGCCAGTAGATGCAATTTATCCACCGGAAAATTCCTTTCCTCCAGGATACTGATCATGGTTTCGCCGACCAGACCGGTGGCGCCCACTACCGCAACATTGTATTTCTTGCTCATATCTACTCTTCCGACCACTCTGATGTTAAATCCTGGCTCTCTTCATCCGGCCGAATCCACACGACCGCGATCATAAAGGCCAACCCCACCAAGCCGGCGGCGACCCAGAACATGGCTGCAGGACCCAGCAGGGTCCATGTATAGCCGCTATACAGGCTGCCCAGTGCACCACCGGCGCCGAATCCTGCGCTACTGTAAATTGCCTGTCCACGACCATGGGTATTACCCGGGAAAAAATCGTGTATACACACCACGGCCACTGCGTGAAACAAACCGAAACTCGCCATGTGCATCAGCTGCGCCAATACCAGCAAGACCAGGTGTTCCGCAAAGGCTGCAGTAAGACACCAGCGCAAAACCGAGAAAGCCAACGCCGCCAGCAGTAGTCGGCGCCGACTGCATATCCTGAACAACCAGGGACTATAGAGGAATACGCATATTTCCGCAGCCACACCCAGCGCCCAGAGCATACCGATACTGACCCGCGAATAACCCAGCTCCTCCAGGTACACGGTAAAGAACACGTAGTAGGGTCCAAAAGCCGCCTGCACCAGCAGCGCCACCAGCAACAGCGCGATGACCCGGGGTTGACGCAAGACCCTGGAGAGCCCCGGCTCGGCGCGATCCAACGTGGCCTGGGGACCGGCCGGTGCGAACCAGCTAGTCAGCGCTACCATGGCAATCAGACCGGCACTGACCAGCGGAACAATGCCCAGCCCGTACTGGTCAAACCACCAGCCACCGAACACCACCGCCAGGATGAAACCCACCGAACCCCACAGGCGAATTTGCCCGTAAGACCCCATTCGGGGACCGAGAACCGCCAGCGTGTTGGCCTCGTACTGCGGGATCAGGGCGGTCCAGAAGACGGCGAACAGCGACATCCACAGGAGCAGACCCACGAAAGTCGTTTGCGTTGCCACGCCTGTGAATGCCAGGGCCGCAGCCGCGGCCGCCACGCGCACCAGCAGCATGCGCCGCCCGCTGCGGTCCGCCAGCCACCCCCAGGCGGTGGGCGCCAGCAGGCGCCAGCCAAGGTACACCGCCATGATCTGGCCAATCTGGACGGGAGCCAGGCCGATTTCACGCAGATAAGGCGCCCAGTAGGGAATCAGGATACCCAGCGCCCCGAAGTAAAACAGGTAGACCGGAGCCAGGCCCAGTTGCTCGCGCTTGGATGGCACTGAAAGGCTAATCCCCGGCAGGTGCTGAACCGGGAATGGGGGCCATGGGCGGCTGCACCCCGGCATTCTGGCCCCGGTGGCGTAGCAGGTGATCCATGAGGACCAGGGCAAGTTTGGCCTCGGCTATGGGTACTGCGCGAATCCCGACACAGGGATCATGCCGTCCAGTGGTGACCACTTCCACCTGCTGTCCCTGGAGATTCACGGTCTGTCCCGGTATGCGCAGGCTGGACGTGGGCTTGAGCGCCATGCTGACCAGGATGTCCTGGCCGGAAGAAATCCCGCCCAGCACTCCGCCGGCATGATTACTCAGGAACCCCTGCGGACTCATCAGATCACGGTGCTCGGTTCCGCGCTGCTCGACGCAGGCAAAGCCGGCTCCGATTTCCACAGCCTTGACCGCGTTGATGCTCATCATGGCATGGGCAATGTCGGCATCCAGGCGATCAAATACCGGCTCACCCAGGCCCGGCGGCAGACCGGTGCCGACCACGTTGACCCGGGCACCGATGGAGTCACCGTCCTTGCTCAGGCGTTTCATGAACTCCTCGAGCTCCGCCACTCGCGCCGGATCCGGACAAAAGAAAGGATTGTCATCCACTGTCTCCGGCGCCACCGGCTCCAGCACTATGGGGCCGAGCTGGGCCAGGTAACCGTAGATGGTAATACCCGCATGCTCACGCAGATATTTGCGCGCGATGGCGCCGGCAGCCACCCGCATGGCAGTTTCGCGAGCCGAGGAACGCCCGCCCCCGCGCGGATCACGCAGGCCGTACTTCATAAGATAGGTGTAATCGGCATGTCCCGGGCGGAAACGATCCAGGATGTTGCTGTAGTCCTTGGACTTGGCGTCGACATTCTCTATCAGCAAGCCGATGGGGCTGCCGGTGGTGCGGCCTTCGTACACCCCTGACAAAATCTGCACCTGGTCCGGTTCCCGTCTCTGGCTGACGAAGCGCGACTTGCCGGCACGCCTGCGCTCCAGGTCACCCTGGATATCGTCTTCGCATAGCTGCATACCGGGCGGGCAGCCGTCGACGATGCACCCTATCGCCTTGCCATGGCTCTCACCGAAGGTGGTCACAGTGAAAAGCTTGCCCATCGTATTACCGGACATTGCCAGGCTCCTTGCGCGAGGCCACGAACTGACCCTGGTGGGCCAGTAATTCATCCCGAGTCAGGGTAAAGACACCCGAACCCCCATATTCGAAATCCAGCCAGGTAAACGGCACGCCGGGAAAAGCCCTCTCCAGGGCCTGCTCGGCCGAACCCACCTCTACTACCAGAATACCGCCCGGCTCCAGGTGATCAGCGGCCTCGGCCAAAATACTGCGCACCAGGTCCAGGCCATCCTCGCCCGCCACCAGCCCCAGGCTGGGTTCGCGGCCATACTCCTCGGGCAGGCTGAGAAACTCTTCCTTCGCCACGTATGGCGGATTGGACACGATCACATCATAGCGGCTTGTACCCACAGCGCCGAATAAATCACCCTGCAAGACCGAGACCCGCTGGCCCAGCGCGTGGTGCTCGACGTTGATCCGGGCCACCTCAAGCGCGTCAAATGACAGATCGGCCAGGTCTACCCGTGCCTCGGGAAAGACCATGGCGGCAGCGATGCCTATGCAACCGCTGCCCGTACACAGGTCCAGCACCCGCCTCACCCGTATTGGATCGATCCAGGGTTGAAAACCGTCGCCTATCAGCTCGGCGATGGGCGACCGCGGCACCAGAACGCGTTCATCCACGTAAAAATCCAACCCGCAGAACCAGGCTTTTCCGAGCAGGTAAGCTGCGGGAATACGTTCCTGAATCCGGCGCCGCAGCAACAGCTGCAGTTCTTGCCGCTGTTCTTCCGGTACTTCCCGAATATAGGCTTGCTCGCCCTCCGCGTGATCCAGACCCATGACATGGAACACCATAAAGGCGGCTTCATCGATGGGGTCATCCGTTCCATGCCCGAGAAACACACCCGATCGGTCCAACTCTTCCGCCATCTGACGAATCAGTTCTTCCACCGTTATCGGCGTCGGCGCGGGAATACTGTCACTGCTCATCGAAGTTCCAGGAGAAATCGTCACCGCGCCATGATACCCAAACGACGCCCGGACTGTATGACCTGTGCGATAATTGCGGGCCTGGATGCTCACCGGATCAGCGGCGGCGTGAACGCTTCAAGTACTAAAGGAAAATCATGGGATTCCAACGCATAGCATTATTCATTGGCGTGGCGGCACTGGCAGTGGCGGCCGGGCTTTGGTTGCAACTGCAGCTGGCCAAGCCGGCAACCCCGCCGGAGACCGAGGCCACCTTGCTGCAATCACCGCGACCATTGGGCACGGTGGTCCTGCTTGACCAGGATGGCAGAGAATTCCCGATCGACAGACTCGAGGGTCGCTGGAACCTGTTATTTTTCGGCTTCACCCAGTGCCCCGATGTCTGCCCCACGACGCTGGCGATGATGGGCCAGGTGAGCGAGGTACTGCGCGCGCTACCTGAAGCTGCGCGCCCTCGAATGGTGTTTGTAAGCATTGATCCGGAACGCGACACTCCGGATATCATGCGCGCCTATGTCGGGCATTTTAGCGCGGACTTTCTGGGCCTCACCGGTGACCTGGACCAGGTGACCGCCCTGGCGGGCCAGCTTGGCGTGGCTTTCCAGAAAGTGCCCTACGCGCAAGGTGGCTATACGATGGACCACAGTGCCGCGCTGTTCCTGCTCAATCCCCGGGTCGAGTTCAATGCAGTGTTTTCCGCTCCGCACAGCGTCGAGGGGATCGCCGGGGACTACACCAAGATTATCCACTACCTGGGTGAGCAACAATGATGCGGTATGTGCCTGTCCTGCTGCTGGCGATGACGGTCCTGGGCGGATGTGCGAAACCGGCACAGCCTCCCTATGCGGAAGATCCCTGGGTACGCGAACCCCCGCCCGGCATGAACATGCTTGCCGGCTACCTGGTCCTGCACAACCCTTCCGCCACCGACCTTACGCTCAGTGACGCCAGCAGCCCTGATTTTTCCGCCGTGGAATTTCATATTTCGGTGATGGAAAACGATGTCATGCGCATGCGCCAGGAAGCAAACCTGACCATCCCGGCGGGTGGCAGCCTGACCTTCAGCCCTGGCGCCAGGCACCTGATGTTGATCGCGCCGAGAAGAGCGCTGGCGTCCGGTGACCAGGTATCCATCCATCTGCAGTTCGCTGACGGCAGCCAGCTGCAACTCACCGCTCCGGTGCGCGCAAGCGATGAGCACTCACATCATTAGGGTAGCGTAATGAATCAGAAAAAGGGCTCGGCCGTGGCCGAATGGCTGTTTGTTTCCATGCAGTACCTGCTACCCCAGCATGGTCTTTCCCGTATCGTCCACTGGCTGATGCGGGTGCGAACACCGGTGGTCAAGAACCTGCTGATCCGCTGGTTTATCGGACAGTACAAGGTAGAGATGAGCGACGCCAAACGCCGGCGCGCCGATGATTTCGCGTGCTTCAACGACTTTTTTACCCGTGCGCTGAATGAGGAGGCACGTCCGGTAGCGTTCGGGACGCACAACCTGGCCAGCCCTGTGGATGGCAAAATCAGCCAGCTGGGCTACATTGATGGCCAGCGAATTCTGCAGGCCAAGGGCAGTTCCTACACGGTGGCACGGTTGCTCGGGGGTGACGAAGACCTGGCGAAGCAGTTTTATGGCGGCGAGTTCGCTACCCTCTACCTGACGCCATCTGATTACCATCGAATTCATATGCCCGTGAGCGGCAAGCTCAAATCCATGACCTATATTCCGGGAAGGTTGTTCAGCGTGAACGAGGCTACCGTGCGCGGGGTGCCGGGTTTGTTCTCACGCAACGAGCGAGTGGTGTGTACTTTCGACACCGAGCACGGTCCCATGGTCATGGTGCTGGTTGGAGCCATATTTGTCGGCAGCATCGAGACCGTGTGGGCAGGCGAAATCACACCCGGCGGCCCCGGCGAGATTACCCGCAGCGACTACGAGGATGAAACGCCCATCCGCCTGGTGCAAGGTGAAGAAATGGGGCGCTTTAACATGGGATCCACGGTGATCCTGCTGATGCCCAGGGGTACCTACCAGTGGCAGAAAAAACTGGCTGCCGGCACACGGATTTGCATGGGCCAACTGCTGGCCACCGCGGGCGAATAAGCCACTCGATGATTAGAACGACGGTAGAACCTGACAACGGTTCCCGCTAGCTTGCGCTCGACAAAGAGGATTCGAACAGCCGGGCCAGGACTTCCAGCCCGGCCTGGTCCCTGGCGCTGAATCGCCCGGGTTCAGGGCTGTCGATATCCATTACCCCCATCACCTTTGCGTCGCGGAACAGCGGAATCACGATTTCTGACCTGGAGGCTGCATCACAGGCAATGTGCCCCGGGAAGTCGTACACATCGTCGACCCGCTGGGTTTGGCCTGACCGGGCAGCGGTGCCGCAGACCCCCCTGCCCAAGGCAATGCGGACACAGGCGGGCAGGCCCTGGAAGGGCCCGAGTACCAACTGGTCCTCCTGCACGAAATAAAACCCGGCCCAGTTGATGGTCGGCAGGGCATGGAACAACAAAGCGGAAAGATTTGCCGCATTGGCCACCGGGTCGTTCTCGCCACTAAGCAGCGCTTGCGCCTGCCCTGCCAGGTCCGGATAAAAGTCCTGGTCGTTATATTCGGGCAGTGCCAGTTGAAAACTCATACAGCGCGGTCCCCCGATAATTGGCTAAGGAGCGAGACTCAGGAGCCTCTGATTTGTTCTGCACGAAGTAGATTGCAGGCGAAAAGATTCAGATTCAAGGCGCCGATCGCACGCAATAGTGGTTCTATTGCGAAGATTGGCAACACCGAAGATGAATTTTTTAGACGCAAGATACGAGTTCATGAATAGATCGGAGGCTCCTTAGGCTCGCAGGATAGCGAAAGCCAGCACCTCAGACAGCTGCCTGGCGCCCGCGGCCAACATGACCATTCGGTCAAAACCCACAGCTACCCCGGCGCAGTCCGGCAATCCACTGTCCAGCGCCTGTAACATACGCTCATCGGCAGTGACCTGGGGCAGACCTTCCTGCACCCGCAGCGCATTGTCCTGCGCAAAGCGCCGGCGCTGTTCCCGCTGGTCGCACAACTCGTGGAATCCGTTAGCCAGTTCCATGCCCTGGAAAAATAACTCGAAACGCTCGGCAACCGGTGGGTGCCCGGCACGAATGCGCGCCAGCGCGGCCTGGTCTACCGGGAAATCGTAGACAAAGCATGGCTGCTCCCTGCCCAGCCCCGGCGACACCAGGGTAGCCATAATCAAATCCGTCAACTGCGCTGCAGACAACGGATCGACCGGCAGCGGCACGCCGTGGCGCGACAGGGTTTCGAGTAACAAGGCCCGGTCGGCAGTCATCGGATCAAGCTCTACCGCCTGCATGAAGGCATCCCGGTAACTCATGCGCCGACAGGCAATGGCACCATGCTCGTCGCCCAGCAGGCAACCAACAAGTTCAGCCACGTCGTCCATCAAGGCGTGGTGATCCATACCGAGCCGGTAGTACTCAAGCAGGGTGAACTCGGGATTATGCCTGCGCCCGGTCTCGCCATCCCTGAACACCCTGGCGAACTGGTAGATATCGCCGCTTCCAGCGGCCAGCAAGCGTTTCATCGGAAACTCGGGCGAGGTATGCAAATACAGAGTCCCGGGGAAACCCGACACCCGCGTGGTCAGGCTCTGGATATTCGGGTCCGTGGTGCCGGCTATCGACAATACCGGGGTCTCGACCTCCAGTACGTCACGCTGCGCAAAAAAGGCTCGTGCCCTGGACAGCATGGCGGCACGCAGACGCAATACCTCCAGCGCAGCCGTGGGTCGCCAACTGTCGGATTCAGTCATACCTGTGACCGTGGTCCGGTCAGTCCTTTACCCGGGAAACGTACTCGCCGTTGCGAGTGTCAACCTTGATCACCTCGCCCTGCTCCAGGAACAGGGGCACACGCACCACCGCACCGGTCTCCAGCTTGGCAGGCTTGACGCCGCCCTGGGCGGTGTCACCCCGCAAACCCGGATCCGTCTCGGTGATGGTCAACTCCACGAAATTGGGTGCCGTGACCAGCAGGGGCGAGTTATTCCACAGCGTGACCATGCAGACGTCTTCTTCTTTTAACCACTTCAAACTGTCACCCACCGCGGCAGCCTCGGCGGCGTATTGCTCATAGCTGGAAGGATCCATGAAATGCCAGAACTCGCCGTCGCTATAGAGGTATTGCATGTCCATCTCGACCACGTCGGCAGCTTCCACGCTCTCACCAGACTTGAAGGTCTTATCCACTACCCGGCCATTCTTCAGATTGCGAACCCGCACACGGTTGAACGCCTGGCCTTTGCCCGGCTTTACGAATTCATTTTCCACGATGGTATAGGGATCACCATCCAGCAAAATCTTGAGTCCGGAGCGAAATTCGTTGGTTTGATAGCTGGCCATGGTGTGTTGTCCTGTCAGGGGCGGTTGTCCCGGGGATCCAGACCCCGGTGAAAGCCGCCAATAATACCAAGATTCCTGCCCGGAGAACCCTGGAATTGTTCCGGGCGCAGCCACAAGAGCCAAAAAGACCCGGACTCAAGCCGGCAAGCTCCGACATTAACAACACGGGGGCAGGATTCTTCGAGCGCGCGATGCCGGTACTCGAGCAGGCCATGGCATTGCCAGGCGCGCGTCCCGGGCGCAGCGTATCCAGGACCACCGGCTGTGCACCGGGCCAAGTCCCCCGGTGATGGAATCTGATGATACACTTCCACCCCGGCGCAAGGTGCTGGAGCACCGTATAACCCAACCCTCACGCTGCACAGTATCCGGAGGACAGGAATTGAATCAGGAAGCCGGCGTTCCGCTAATCGTCATCGCCAAGACCCCCGAGAAGGCCGAATCCATCAATCGGACCCTGCGTAATGGGGGCCATCCGGTGCATTGCACCCTGATATCGGACCTGAATGACCTGGCCGAGGCACTTGGCCAGATCAACCCTGAATTGATCCTGGTGCTAACCGAGCAGACCGGGCTACACATCAAAGCCATCGCCGACCTGCGCAATACCTGGGCGCCGGGTGTACCCATACTTGAGGTGCGTGACTCGCTGGACGAAGACACCATTGCCAGGGCCATGCGCGAGGGCGCAAACGATTCAGTTTCCCTGTCCCACGGCAACAGGCTGATTGCCGTGGCCACCCGTGAACTGCGCAGCTTCCGCCTGGAGCGCGTACTTAACCGGACCCTGAGCTCGGCCAGCCAGGACCGGCAGCAACTGGAAAGCTTCCTGGAGGGCTCGGCGGATGCGATCGCCCAGCTCAGCGAGGGCATCGTGGTCAGCGCCAATGCTGCCTGGCTGGAATTGTTTGGCTACGCCGAAGCGGAGGACCTGGCCGGTACGCCGGTCATGGATCTGTTTGATCAACAAAGTCACGCCGCTATCAAGGGCGCCCTGACCGCCTGCGTCAAGGGAAAATGGAGCGGCCATGACCTGAAGGCCCAGGGCGTGCTGAGCGACGGTTCCACGCTTTCCCTGGTGCTGCAACTGACCCAGGCAGAATTTGACGGCGAACCCTCGGTGCGCCTGTGTATTCCTGCGCGCAAAGCCGCGCAACAGGCGCCAGAGCAAAAGCTTGAGCGGCTGGCCAATCTGGACGTCGCCACCGGTCTTTACAACCGCAATCATTTCATTGAGCATCTCAAGCACCGCATGGCCCAGCCGGCGCGTGGCGGAGTCAGTGCCCTGCTCTACTTCACCCTGGATAAATTTCGCGACATCATCGACAGCATCGGCCCCATGGCCAGCGAGGAAATCCTGGTCGGATTCTCGGACTTGTTACGGGACAGCATGGTCGGGGATGACCTGTACGGACGTTTTGGCGGCACCATGTTTGTGGCATTCAT
>JAPHSC010000397.1 GCA_026193125.1 Gammaproteobacteria bacterium | reverse complement strand
GAAGCCGAGGTACAGGCGGAAGCTGAGTCACCGGCGGAGAACGGGCAACTGTATGCCATAGAGCAGTACCTGATTTCGACAGTCGCAAATTCAGGTCTGACTTTTGTTCGCAACGACAATCGCCACGATGGCAGCAAGGCAGCGGCGCACATACAACGCAAGTACGAGCATTTCCGCGATCAAATTACGACGCCGGAAGAGTTTATCGAACTTTGCGCCAGCCGCAGTCTGCTCACGGGGCAGCCCTATGAAGTGATCCTCCCCGATGGCGGCAGAGTTCCGCTCAAGGATTGGTTGCTGCAAGCGCTGGAACGGTACCCGGATCTGCAACAACCGCAACCCTAGCGTTACGGTTTCGCCACTCAACAACACCCACACCGCACGCGATAAACAAGGACACTCGATTGGCCAGCATGCTGAAACTCATTCTCCTGCGTCATGCAAAGAGCGCCTGGACCCAGGATGGACAAAGCGATTTCGAACGCCGTTTGAACGAGCGTGGAATTGCAGATTGCAAGGAAATGAGCGGTCGCCTGTCGAAACGCCAACTACGACCTCAGCGCATTATCTGCAGCTCAGCCACGCGTGCGACCGAAACTGCGTCCCTGGTGGCCCGGGAACTGGGCTTGCCCGCAGGCACCCTGGTGTTTGACAAACGACTGTACCTGGCTGAAGCGGCAGACCTGATGGTCGTACTCAACGCGCAGTCCGCACAGGACACTACATTGATGCTGGTAGGCCATAACCCGGGAATCACGGCATTCGCCAATCGCCTGGGCGATGGCTATGTAGATGATATGCCGACCTGCTGCTACGCAGAAATCAGCTTCGAAGCGAAACGCTGGAGCGACGTGGATTGGGCAGCAGGCCAGCTGGTGCATGTCGACTGGCCGAAAAACATCGTCGGCCAGGGTAGCGAGAACTAGGCCGGGAAAGCCACTAGCACTCGGGTACGTTTACCGCCAGACCGCCGAGCGAGGTTTCTTTGTAGTGGGTCGCCATATCCAGGCCGGTCTGACGCATGGTAGCAATCACCTGGTCCAGGCTGACGCTGTGTATGCCGTCACCGCGCCGGGCAAGATTGGCCGCATTGATGGCCTTGACCGCACCCATGGCGTTGCGTTCGATACAGGGTATTTGAACCAATCCGCCTACCGGGTCACAGGTCAGGCCCAGGTTGTGCTCCATACCAATCTCGGCGGCATTCTCTACTTGCTCGGGACTCCCTCCGCGGGCCGCCGCGAGCCCCGCAGCCGCCATGGAACAAGCAACCCCCACTTCACCCTGGCAGCCCATTTCTGCGCCCGAGATTGACGCCTTTCTCTTGTACAGTACGCCCACGGCGCCGGCAGTAAGTAAAAAGCGGTGCACGCCTGCCAGGTCGGACCCAGGTACGAAACTCATGTAGAAATGCAAAACCGCAGGAATGACACCCGCGGCTCCATTAGTGGGCGCGGTCACCACGCGACCACCTGAGGCATTTTCCTCATTTACCGCCAGCGCCCAGACATTAACCCATTCCATGGCATTCAACGGTTCGCCCATGCCGGCCGCTTCCAGGTGTCTTGCCATGGGCGCCGCCCGGCGACGCACTTTGAAACTGCCTGGTAGAACACCCTCCTGCCGCAGGCCTCGCGCCACACATTCCTGCATGGCGGTCCAGATTCTGTTCAACTCCGAATCGATTTCTTTATCTGGGCGCCATTCCCGCTCATTTCTTCGGACTATCTCGTGCATTGGTAACTGGTGCCGACTGCACAGTTCCAGCAGTTCCTGGCCTGAACCAAAGGGGTATGGGAAGTTAATATGCTCGCGCGCATCCAGCGGTACATCTTCGGACTTTCCGGATTCAACAATGAAACCGCCACCAATGGAGAAGTACTCCCTGGCCAACAGTACCTCCAGTCGATCATCCATGGCTGTGATGCGCAATGCGTTACTGTGACCCGGCAGTAGCTGGTCCTTCAAAAACAACAGGTCAAGCACCTCGTCGAAGGCCACTGCGCGACGCCCACCCAGCATTATTCGGCCCTGTGCGCGAATCAGCGCCAGGCGTTCCTGTACCCGCTCAGGATCAATGTGATCGGGTAACTCCCCCTCCAATCCCAGGATCACTGCCGTGTCGGTGCAGTGGCCCTTGCCAGTAAGAGCCAGAGAACCATATAGCTGAACCGCCACCCGGTGCACACGGTGATGCAAATCCAACTCGTCAAGATTTCGGACAAAACGCTCGGCAGCCCGCATCGGTCCCATGGTATGGGAACTCGACGGGCCGATACCCACCTTGAATATATCGAAAATGCTGATGCCCAATACGCTTACTCCTGGCGATCCGACGACAATGATAACAAGCCGGTATCACCACCCACTGCTGCAGTATTTATGGTCAGGGTACGCTCAGTCGCAAAACGATGCAGATAGTGTGGCCCGCCAGCCTTGGGTCCGGTTCCCGAAAGACCGCAGCCGCCAAACGGCTGAACACCGACCACAGCCCCCACCATATTTCGGTTCACATAGACATTGCCGACTTGCACGCGCCGGTTGATATAGCGCGCCATACCATCAATGCGACTGTGCACTCCCAGCGTGAGCCCATAACCGGTCTGGCTGATTTGCTCCAGCACCTTGTCCAGCTGCGATGCCTCGTAGCGCACGATGTGCAGAACCGGACCAAACACCTCCTTTTCCAGCAGGCCTATATCGTCGATTTCCACTACCACGGGTGCAAGAAAACTCCCATGCAGCGCATTATTCGCGACTTTGCAGCGGTGAATGATCGTCCCGTTCTCGGCCATCGCCGAGATGTGCTGCTCAAGAACCCCCAGCGCCTCGCGGTCAATCACCGGTCCGACATCGGTGGACAACAAGGCCGGGTCGCCGACAATCAGCTCATCCATATAGCCCTTAAGTAACTGGATAACCCGTGGCGCGATTTCCTTTTGCAAGAACAACACACGCAGGGCGGAACAGCGCTGACCGGCGCTATTGAACGCGGATGTCACCACGTCCCTGACCACCTGCTCCGGTAGTGCCGAGCTGTCCACAATCATCGTGTTCTGCCCGCCGGTCTCGGCGATCAGGCACCCGATGGGACCCGCCCGGGCAGCCAATGTCTGATTAATCAGACGCGCGGTGTCGGTCGATCCGGTAAACGCCACGCCAGCAACCCTGGGATCAGCTACCGCACGGGCCCCCACGCTCGCACCGGCACCTGGCAGGAAATGCAAGGCTCCTGCGGGTACACCGGCTTTGTGCAAAAGACGCACAACCAGGGCCGCAACCAGGGGTGTTTGCTCCGCGGGCTTGGCCAACACCGTATTGCCGGCGGCCAGGGCTGCCGCCACCTGGCCGGTAAATATCGCCAATGGGAAATTCCATGGACTGATGCAGACAAAAACACCCCGCCCATGCAGACTGATCTGGTTCAATTCACCGGTAGGACCCGGCAAGCGAATTTGGCCAGCAAAATCCTGCCGGCAATGGACAGCGTAATAACGCAGAAAATCCACTGCCTCGCGCCACTCGGATACGCTATCGGGCACAGATTTACCCGCCTCACGCACACAAAGGGCGATTAATTCCACCATGTGTTCGCCGAACAGGTCAGCCGTTTTCTCCAGAATTTCGGCCCTTCTCACCGCAGGCGTCAAATTCCAGCTGCGCTGGGTTCGACAGGCAGCAGTGATTGCCTGGTCCACCTGCTCCTCGTTTGCTTCCACCACGAGACCTACCTGGCGGCGACGGTCTGCCGGGTCATAGACAGCTTGCGCCCTGGCCTTGGCCACCACGCCATTTACGATGGGCGCGGCCTCCCAGGACCCCGTGAGCGCCCCCGCAATCCCGCCTGACAGGCTCTGCAGCCGCAAGGGGTCAGCCAGGTTCACGCCGGCGGAATTCTGCCTCTCAGGGCCAAACATTTGTGCAGGCAATCGAATCCGGGGATGCGGAATTTGCTCCAGTGCATCAACCTGGGCCACCGGGTCTGCTACCAAGTCTGCAATGGGCGCATGCTCATCCACGATCCGGTGAACAAAAGACGTATTGGCGCCATTCTCCAGCAATCTGCGCACCAGATAAGGCAACAAGTCTTCGTGCTTGCCCACCGGGGCATAAACCCGGCAAGGTAGATGCAGACGGTCCGCCGGCACGATTTCATCATAGAGTTCCTCACCCATTCCATGCAGTCGCTGGAATTCGAACCTGCGCTCGCCCGCCATAGCAAGAATGCTGGCCACGGTATGCGCATTGTGGGTGGCGAATTGGGGATAAATAAACTCCCCCTCTTGCAGCAGAATTCGAGCGCATGCCAGGTAGGCCACGTCAGTATTTGGTTTGCGCGTGAATACCGGATATGCCGACAAACCCTGTTCCTGGGCGCGCTTGATTTCGGTATCCCAGTAGGCACCCTTGACCAGGCGAACGCATAGTGTACGACCAACTTCAGAGGTCATTCGGCAAAGCCAGCGCACAACTTCCAGGGACCGCTTCTGATAGGCTTGAACAGCCAGCCCCAGCCCACCCCATCCATCCAGTTCCGGATCGCGGTATACGCGCTCGATGATCTCCAACGACAACTGCAGCCTGTCCGCCTCCTCGGCATCCACGGTCAGTGCGATCCCCGCCTCGCGGGCCCGCAGGGCAAGGTCCTTGAGTCGCGGAGTCAACTCATCCAGGACACGCCTCCGCTGGGACAGTTCATAGCGCGGAAAAAGCGCCGAGAGCTTTACCGAAATGCTCGGCCGATCTTCCAACTTCCCATCCTTCTCCACCATCTCACCGAGTGTGCCAATGGCGTCGGAGTAGGCTTGCATGTAACGATCCGCATCCGCCGAGGTAAGGGCCGCTTCACCCAGCATGTCAAAGGAATAGCGAAAAATCCGGTTCTCCTGTTTCAGCGATCGGCGTACCGCCTCCGAGATATTTCTGCCCATCACGAACTGATGCCCCATGATTTTCATGGCCTGCCGCAGTGATGCCCTGACAACCGGTTCCCCCATTCTCGTCATCAGACGAGACACAAAATTTGCCGGATTCTCCACTGACAATTCTTCCGGGCGAATCAACTTGCCGGTAAGCATCAGTCCCCAGGTCGACGCATTAACAAACATCGAATCGCTGGTACCCACATGCTCCTGCCAATTCCCGGTAGCCAGTTTGTCCGCAATCAACTTGTCCGCCGTATCCGCGTCCGGCACCCGCAACAGTGCCTCGGCCAGGCACATCAGGACTACGCCTTCCTGGGACGAAAGATCGTACTTCTTGAGAAAGGCATCCAGCCCTCCCTTGCGCTTGCGGTTAGCGCGAACGGCCGTCACCAGGGCAGCCGCTTTTTCCTGTATTTGCCGCGACTGCTCTTCCGGTAGACGGGCAACATCCAGCAGCTTCCTCATACATTGGGTTTCGTCTTCCAGGTAGGCGCTCTGCACCTGCTCCTGACCCACCGGCTGGTCTGGTTCATGCGAGGAAAAAATGATTTCACCGGTGGCAACCGGAATATTTTGGGTTGGGCGCAAGGGTTTGGTCTCCGAAACCTGGAATTTTTTCACAGCTTCAAGGGCAACGACCGGCCCTGTCTGGCAGAATATTATGGTCGCAAATCTTGCTGGGAAACCGCTGCAAATACAAGCGGCATGGGCTTACTCAGTGATTGTTATTGCGCTGCTCAATCCAACGCCTGTAATCCTCGAGAATCCGCGCATGATCAAAGGCCAGCGGGGGTAAGGCGTCCAGGCTGTAGATTCCGACAGCCCTGGCGTCATCCGCAGCCACTGGTTTGCCGGCTGCGGCCCCCGTAAATACTACACTCACGGTATGCCCACGCGGATCCCGCCCGGGCTCTGAGTACACACCCAGCATGGGTCCCAGGAGAACCTCCAGACCCGTTTCCTCGCTGGCCTCGCGCACAGCAGCGTTCTCGACAGTCTCACCCAGGTCAACGAAGCCCCCGGGCAAAGCCCATCCAAGTGGCTCGTAACGTCGCTCGATAAGCACCACCGGTGCACCCGGTCGATCACGCATTGCGATAATGATATCTACAGTGAGCGCGGGAGTTTGCGGACGGGTCATGCCTAACGGCCTCTGAGGCGGATAAGGTTGCGACGCGAACGCTTGTCCGGTCGGCCCTCCGGACGTGGCGTTGACATACGATCGATTTTGCGCGCCTCGCTGGTTTGCTCGCGACTGGCGATACTTGCCGGTGTCTCCTGGTAAAAAGTGACCGCCTCACTGGCCGGCCCTCGCCGCTGCGGCATTCCCAGCACTTCTATTTCACGCACATCCGGCGGAGTTCCCAGGCTCAACAGGTCGCCTTCCTGCAGGATTCGTGCAGGCTTGACCCGCTGCTTGTTCACGTGAACCGAACCTCCGGCTACCGCTTTGCCGGCCAGTGACCGGGTCTTGAAAAACCTGGCCGCCCACAACCACTTGTCTATGCGTAATCCCGGCATCAGTTTACTTATCCCGACTCCTGTCCAGACGATCAAGTCTAGCGCAGCCAGTCACTGGGCGCAGCATTCGCAGAAACCGGCGAAAACGATTCCCTGCTGCTATAATCTGGCGAATTTCCGGGTGCTAGGGCGAGGACCATGGACGCAAAATTTCTCAGTCGACTGGAGCAGGATTTGCAGGGCCTGCGCGATACCGGCCTATTCAAGCCGGAACGCGTAATCACGACCCCCCAGCAAGCAGTAATAGGGGTTCAGAATGGTCAGGAAGTGATCAACTTCTGTGCCAACAACTACCTCGGGCTGGCCAATCACCCCGCGATAATCAAGGCTGCGCACGAAGCCCTGGACCGGTACGGCTACGGTATGGCTTCGGTGCGTTTTATATGCGGTACCCAGACCGTGCACAAGGAGCTTGAACAGCGCATTTCCGAATTCCTTGGCACCGAGGACACCATTCTTTACCCCTCCGCTTTTGATGCCAATGGCGGACTGTTCGAGACCATCCTGACCGAAAAGGACGCGATCATCAGTGATGCGCTCAATCACGCGAGCATCATCGACGGCATACGCTTGTCCAAGGCCCAGCGTTTGCGCTACGAAAACAACGACATGCAAGACCTCGAAAGCAAGCTGGTCGAGGCCAAGGGAGCACGCTCCAGATTGATAGCCACCGATGGTGTGTTCTCAATGGATGGCATCATCGCCAGCCTGGACAAGATTTGTGACCTGGCGGACAAGTACAACGCCATGGTCATGGTGGATGACTGCCATGCTACCGGCTTCATGGGCGCAAAGGGTCGAGGATCCCACGAGTACCGTAATGTTGTCGGCCGCATAGACGTGTTGACGGGCACTCTGGGCAAGGCACTGGGCGGCGCATCCGGCGGATACGCGAGTGGGCGCAAGCCAATCATCGACTGGCTGCGCCAGCGCTCTCGCCCCTACCTGTTCTCCAATACGGTCGCACCGGTGATAGCGGCAACCTCGCTAAAAGTCCTCGACTTGCTGCAATCCAGCGACGAACTGCGCACTCGCCTGCACGAGAACAGTCGCTACTTTCGCGCGGCAATGGAGGCGGCCGGATTTGCCCTGGTTCCGGGTGAGCATCCGATAATCCCGGTAATGCTTGGTGACGCCAAGCTGGCCAGTGCCATGGCCGAGCAACTCTTGCAGCATGGCATTTATGTCATCGGATTTTCTTTCCCCGTGGTGCCCCAGGGCAAGGCCCGGATTCGCTGCCAGATGTCGGCAGGTCACAGCCGCGAGCACCTGGACAAGGCGATAGCTGCATTTACCCAGGTTGGCAAAGACCTGGGTGTGATTTAACTCCATCCAGCAGGATATTAAAAAGTGAAAGCACTGGTGAAAAAACACGCCCAGCCGGGTATCTGGATGGATGATGTGAGCATGCCCGAGGTAGGTCACAACGATGTGCTCATCAAGGTCAGAAAAACTGCCATTTGTGGCACTGACATACATATCTACAACTGGGATGAATGGGCCAGCAAGACCATACCGGTACCCATGACCGTAGGCCACGAATATGTGGGTGAGGTGGTGGAAGTGGGTAGCGAAGTGAAAGGCTTTGAACCGGGGGACAGGGTCTCCGGAGAAGGACATATCACTTGCGGCTTTTGTCGCAACTGCCGTGCCGGGAAGCGCCACCTGTGTCGCAATACTACGGGTGTGGGTGTGAACCGCGCGGGCTGTTTTGCAGAATACCTGAGCATCCCGGCATTCAACGCCTTCAAGTTGCCCGATGTCGTAAGCGACGACATTGCTTCGATTCTGGATCCCCTGGGCAACGCCACCCACACTGCACTGTCCTTCGACATGGTGGGTGAGGACGTGTTGATCACGGGCGCTGGGCCCATAGGCATCATGGCCGTTGCCATAGCTCGCTTCGTCGGCGCCCGTCACGTCGTGATCACAGACGTGAACGAATACCGTCTCGACCTCGCACGCAAGATGGGGGCTACCGCCACCGTCAATGTTCGCCGTAACAACCTTGACCAGGTAATGCAGGATCTGCATATGCAGGAAGGTTTCGATGTAGGCATGGAGATGTCGGGTAATCCCCAGGCCTTGCGGGATCTGCTGAAGGCAATGCACCATGGTGGCAAAGTGGCGTTGCTAGGTATCCCGCCTGGCGACACTGCCATAGACTGGAACCAGGTGATTTTCAAGGGCCTGGTGCTGAAAGGCGTCTACGGCAGGGAAATGTTTGAAACCTGGTACAAGATGTCCAGCATGATTCAAAGCGGCCTGAACGTATCACCTGTCATTACCCATCACTTTGGTATTGACGATTTCCAAAAAGGCTTTGAGATTATGAACTCGGGACAGTCTGGCAAGGTGATTCTGGACTGGGCCGCCTAGCGACAGCCCAGTCCAGGCGATATCCGCTTACTGGTCCCCGCAAAAGCAGTGATAGTAAATCCCGCGAGGATCATTGAAACGGGAAAGTGTATCCAGCTCGAGCTGCAGCTTGCTCAACATCCCTTGCACACCCATGGCTGACCAGGCCCCGGCATGCTGCCCGACCTTGCCCAGACCCAGATCTCTTAGCATGCTGATCAGCAAGCGATCGGAGGGATCCATTTCCTGCTCGATGTAGACGGTTCTGAAATCAGTGAGACCGGCCAGGTCGGCAGCTGAAGCCACGGCATCTTCGAGACCACCCAATTTATCCACCAGACCCAGCTCATGCGCCCTGGCGCCGGTCCAGACCCTGCCCTGGCCTATCTGGTCCACATCCTTGACTTCCATGTCCCGGGAACCCGCCACCTTGGTCAGAAAATCCTGGTAGCCACTGTCTACGACGATCTGCAATATCGCCTTGGCGTCGTCAGACAAGGGTCGGTCGGGGCGAAAGCTGCCACTAAAAGGCGTTGTTCCCACACCATCCACATGTATGCCCAGTCGATCCAGGGCGCGCGGAAAGGTTGGAAACATTGCAATGACACCAATGGATCCTGTAATCGTGGTAGGACTTGCCCATATTTCGTCGGCCGACATTGAAATCCAATAGCCGCCCGAGGCCGCAACACTGCTCATGGAAACAACCAGGGGCTTACCCGTTGCCTGTAATCTCAGCAACTCTTCGCGGATGAACTCGGAAGCCATGGCGCTACCGCCACCGCTATCCACCCGCAGAACCACGGCCTTAACCTTTTCACTGTCAGCGGCCTGACGAATCAGCCGCGCGGTGGACTCCGAGCCAATAGTGCCTGGCGGTTGATCGCCACCCACGATGCTGCCGCTGGCCACTATCACCGCCACCTGGTCATCACCGTCGGGTTTCATATCGGTGCCGTCAAGGGCCTCCAGATAATCCAGGAAATGCATCTGATTGTAGCCATCGGTTTCGTCATCCTCGCCAACCATGGCCACCATGTGATCCGAGAATTCAGGCCAGGACATCAGTCCGTCTACCAGACCACCTTCCACGGCAAGCTTGCCCATGTCACCATTTGCAGCCTGCAAGCGAGGTACAAATTCATTCACATAGCCGTCCAGGTCCTGCACGCTGACACCACGGGCGGCAGACACGTCTTGCCTGAAGGCCAGCCACAACCCATCCAACCACTGGCGACTGCTGCTCTTGTCTTCCTCCGACATATCATTACGCGTAAACGGTTCACCAAAAGATTTGTGGGTGCCCGCCCTGAACACGTGCCAGTCTATGGACAACTTGTCCAAGCCGTCTTTGTAGAACATGCGATAACGCTCGTAACCATCCAGGATCACCATACCCATGGGGTGCAGGTAAATTTCGTCGGCATGTGCCGCGAGATAATAGGTCTCCTGACTGTAGACGCTGGCCATCGCAATCACTGGCTTGCCACTGACCTTGAAACGGTCTATGACTTTGCCCAGTTCCTGTAATTTTGACAAACCGGCACTACCCATCCCGTCCAGATCCAGAACCAGCGTTTCTACCCGCTTGTCGTCCGCGGCCCGATCAACTGCCTCGATCAGATCCCGCATCTGTGTTTCCAGGGTCTCGTTGCCCGAGGCCTGCTCCAAAGCCCGCTCCAATGGATCGCCGGTCGTTTGCTCTACCAGGTTGCCGCTGGGGGAGAGAACCAGGGCGATACCACTGGGTATCTTGTAGACCTTGGGTGAAAGGGCAGCCAGCAGGATCACGAAAAAAGTCAGCATCAAAACAAAATGCATGACCTTCCTGGCTGCATCCATTGCATGCCAAATAAACAGGAACACCCGGGTAAAAATCGAATTTCTATGCATGCCGTCTTTCATCCTTCAATACTGGCCCCGTCACGCGGGGCATGCTGTATGAATTGCCAACTAGTTGGCAATATAACTTATTCTCCATATTCTTCCGGCCTGATCATCACTCACCAGCATGGAACCGTCATCCATAATCAGTATGTCTACCGGTCTGCCACTGACCGAGTCTCCATCCAGCCAGCCCTCCACGAAAGGCTCGTAGGCTAGCGGTTTACCCTCGGCCATGCGCACCAGGCTTACACGATAGCCTGTCTTTTCGCTCCGGTTCCAGGAACCGTGCTCTGCTATAAAGGCCTGCATCCTGTATTGCTCGGGGAACATTGTGCCGGTGTAAAATTTCACTCCCAGCGGTGCAACGTGAGGTCCCAGGGCTTGGGCTGGCGGAGTGTAGTCCGAGCAATCATGCCCGGCCCCGAAATCCGGATCCAGGATGTCATTGCCGTGACAATAGGGGAAGCCGAAATGCATGCCCGGCTCAGTCAGGTGATTGAGTTCACAGGGCGGTGTATCGTCACCCAGCCAATCTCGACCATTGTCGGTAAACCACAGATCGCCACTCTGGGGATGCCAGGTAAAACCTACGGTATTGCGTACCCCACGGGCGATCACCTCCCTGTCACCACCATCAGCGCTCATGCGCGTAATCACCGCATAGCCATCCTGATCACAGATATTGCAGGGCGCCCCTATCGGCACATACAACTTGCCGTCGGGTCCAAAGGCGATATAGCGCCAGCCATGGTGCCGGTCACTGGGCAGGTCTTCGACAATCACCACCGGTTCGGGCGGTGCGTCCAGGTGAGATTCAATCTCCGGGTAACCTAGAATCCGACTCACTTCCGCCACGTATAGCTGGCCATCCTTGAAGGCCACGCCATTGGGCAGGTTGAGTTTATCGGCAATGACTTTCACGCTGCGATGATCGCCACCCATGCCACGTACTGCATAGACTTTCCCCTCTCCCCTGGTTCCCACAAAAAGGGTACCCCTCGCACCCATAACCATGGAGCGGGCACCCGGGATATTCTCCACATACACCTCAGCCCTGAACCCCGGTGGAAGAATTAACTGCGGGGCAGGTGCCGCGCCTTCACTGCAAGCCGTGAACAACAGGGCCGCACACGCGGCGAGCAACGCTTTCTCAAACACTCTTATCATCAAAGGTTCCCCTTTCGGTGTCCAGTATCGTCCGGGCACGCTACTCCATAAGGAGATACAACGTTAACTCAGGCCAGAATGCGATGACGACAACCGCCGCCGAAAGAATCAGCAGGAACGGCAGGGTCGCCATGTAAATACTGGTGATCGATTTTTCGAAGCGGAAACTCGAAATAAACAAATTCAATCCCACGGGCGGTGTCAAGTATCCGAGTTGCATTGCGGCCAGGAATACGATGCCAAGATGGACTGGATGCATTCCGAAGCCCTGCGCCACCGGCAGAATCAACGGCACCACCAGCACAATGGCAGAAAAAATATCCAGGATAGCGCCAAGCACCAGCAGGAATATCAGCAGCGCCACCGTGAAACCAAGGCGTGTCTCGACCAGGCCGTCCACCAGCGCAAAGAGTTTATCCGGCACGCCCGAATCGATCATGTAATTGGTCGATGCCAGCGACACACCCAGGATGATCAGGATGCCTCCTACCAGCACCATGGACTCATGCATGATCCTGGGCAATTGCCCTGGAGAGACCTCGCGCAGAATGATCATATCGACGATCAATACATACAGGGCGGTCACAGCTGCCGCCTCGGAGACTGCAAACACACCGCCGTAGATACCACCCAGGACGACCACCGGCAAAGGCAGTTCCCACTTTGCCTCCCACAGGGAATCCCGCACCTCGGTCCACGAGAAATCACCGGGCGCTGCACGGTTGTGCCGATTCATCCAGAAGCTGTAAGCCGCGAGCATGACCACCATAAGCGTCCCCGGCAGAATTCCGCCCAGGAACAGATTGTCTATCGACACCTCCGCCACTACTCCATACAGAATCAAGGGCAGAGAGGGTGCAAACAGCAGGCCAAGGCTGCCGGCCGAAGTAATCAAACCCAGATTGAAGGATTCCTTGTAACCGGCCTCGCGCAAAGCCGGGTATAGCAAGGCTCCAAGGGCAATTATGGTTACGCCTGAGGCCCCG
>JAPHSC010000041.1 GCA_026193125.1 Gammaproteobacteria bacterium | reverse complement strand
GCCACGTGCATGGCGGCAAGCCTGCCCAGGGTTCCATCCATGGAATGTGTCACGCACACGCCCAGCCCAAGCGCAAGCGCAGTGCTTGCCAGGTCCAGGGCGCCCGCCAGGCCGCGGAACATGGGCTTGATCACGACGAGGTCTGCGGCCCCAAGTCGGGCAAGGTCCTCAATTGTCTGTGTTGACCTTACGCCCTCGTCGATCCCGATGATGATGCCGAGCCTGTCCTTTAATCGCCGGCAGCTGGCCAGGTCGTCAACCGGAAAAGGTTGCTCCAGGTAGTCGAGATTCTCCAGCGGCACCTGGCAAAGCAGCTCGAGAGCGATGCCGTGGTTCCAGCTGCCGTTGGCATCCACCCGTATACGGGCCTGGCCGTCGGTAGCCTCGACCAGGGTATGAAACAACAACAGCCAGTCGGCTGACTCACCGTCGGCCTTTAGTTTGAAATTCCGGTTTCCCGCCTCGGCCAGGCGTCGCGCCTGGGCCTCGTCGGCCACCAGCATGCTGTTGGCCAGGGATTCACGGTGCGGGTATCCCAGCCAGCTGGTGAGGTCCTGGTCGGCCCGGCGTGAGGCCAGGTCGTACAAGGCTGTTTCGGCGGCAAACAGGGCCTCAACTGGCACGCGGGCATCAGCCGGCATTGGCTGGACGCGTTCGGATTGGGCCATGTCTTTTTGCAGACTGTGCAGCAATCCGTCCATGCGTGCGTGATCGGACAGGAAGGCGTTCAGTATTGCCTGTCCCGAGCCGTATCCTTCTATGGTTCGGGCTTCGCCAAGACCGACTTGACCTTCATCATCCAGCAGTCTCAGGACAAAGCCTTCGTGCGCCGGGTGCCCCGTCAGGTACCGCAGCAGCTCCCAGCGGGCAATCACGTCAATATGATTCCTGCGCAAAGCAGGATGGAGAAGGCCAGTTCGGTGACGGCGGTTTTCTTCAACAGGATGTTCAGATCACGACCATCCAGACGGAAGGCGTCGCGGGTGAGCTGCACCAACCAGGGCGCAAGGGCGAGGGGAGCCAGCCAACCGGGACCGGCCCCGGGTACGAAGATGGCGACCAACAAGACCATCAGTGCTGGCGCGGTAATCAACAGGGCGAATTCGTTCCTGGCGAAAGCCTCGCCGTAGCGTACCGCGAGGGTCTTTTTCCCGGCCTGCCGATCACCCTTTCTGTCGCGCAGGTTATTTGCCGCAAGCACCGCGGTCGCCAGGCAACCCAGTACGGCGCCACCTAGTACAGCGGTGGTGGAAAGAGTGCCGGTCAGCACGAAAAATGTCCCGCCCACGGCTACCAGCCCGAAGAATACGAATACGAACAGGTCTGCAATGCCCACGTAGGACAAGGGCCAGGGGCCACCGGTATAGGCCAGACCGCAAATCAGGCTGGCGATGCCTATGACCAGGATAGGCCAGCCGGCTGCCAACACCAGGTATACGCCCGCTGCAATGGCAATGGCGTAGACGATCCAGACGGAAAACAAGACATGATCCGGATTAAGCCAACCGCTGGCACAAGCCCTGGCCGGTCCCAGCCTGTCCGCACCGTCGGTGCCCTTCTTGAAGTCGGCGTAATCGTTAAAGAGGTTGGTGCCAATTTGTATGCATATGGCGCCGATCAGCGTGGCTATCAGCAGTGGGATCTGCAATCTGGTGACTTCTGCGGCCAGGGCTGCGCCCAGTAACACCGGCGCTACTGCGACGGTCAGGGTTTGCGGTCGAGAGGCGGCGACCCAGGCTTCCACGGCAGAGGGTTTCACGGGACTCGCTTGAACTTTCTGAAGTTGGGTTTGCGCTTTTCCAGGAAGGCGTTTTTACCTTCCTGACCTTCTTCGGTCATGTAATAGAGCATGGTGGCATTGCCTGCCAGTTCCTGGATTCCGGTCTGGCCATCACAATCGGCATTGAATGAGGCCTTCAGGAAGCGCAGGGCTATGGGCGACATGTCCAGCATCTCGCGGCACCACTGGACGGTCTCGGATTCCAGTTGATCCAGGGGCACCACCTTGTTCACCAGGCCCATCTGGAAGGCCTCGTCCGCGCTGTACTGACGGCACAGGTACCAGATTTCGCGGGCCCGCTTCTGACCCACGTGGCGGGCCAGGTAGCCGGCGCCAAAACCGCCATCGAAACTTCCAACCTTGGGGCCGGTCTGCCCGAATCTCGCATTGTCCGCGGCTATGGTGAGGTCGCAAACTACGTGCAGCACGTGACCACCGCCGATTGCATAGCCGGCCACCATCGCCACCACCGGCTTTGGCAGGGTGCGAATCTGGCGTTGTAAATCCAGCACATTCAGACGCGGCACACCCTTGGGGTCAATGTAGCCGGCGTCACCACGGATGCGCTGGTCGCCACCGGAGCAGAATGCACGGCCGCCGTTGCCGGTCAGGATGATGACTCCCACTTCCGGATCTTCGTGCGCAAGTTCAAAGGCCTCGCGCAATTCAAACAGGGTCTGCGGCCGGAAAGCGTTGTGCACCTCGGGCCGGTTGATCGCGATTTTCGCTATCCCCTCGGGTGAAGTGAAGTATTCAATGTCCTGATATTCTTTGACCCGGTTCCAGATCACCTTCGGCGTCTGCACGTCCTTCTCCATCGATCTGCTCCAGTGAAAATTCCTTATTGAGCCTGGCGATTGCTGCCGACCCGATTTGTCTGTGCATGGTAACGTTGTTTTCGCGGTCAACCATGACCTCCATTAGCCGGCATCCGGGCGTGGAGTCTGACAGAATCAGTGCCAGTTCATCAATTGACTCGCAGCGACAGCTCGTGACACCGAAGCTTCGGCTGACGGCTGAAATATCGAAACCCTGGGGAGCCAGGAAGAACTGCTCGAATTTGTCAGTGGCTTTACGGATCGGTAAGAATTCGAATATTCCCCCACCGCCATTGTTGATCACCACGATATCGAGGTTGGGCTCGGCAACGGCCAGGGCCAGTGAGCCCAGGTCGTGCTGGAAGGCCAGGTCCCCAAGCACCAGGCGAACCCTCCTGCTACGATCCTCTGCTGCCACACCCGCGGCCGTGGCGATCAGGCCGTCAATGCCATTAACTCCGCGATTGACCAGGCACTCGCTGCCCGGCGCCAGGGTGGTGGCGTAGGAATCCACGTCCCTTACGGTCATGCCGGAGGCCAGCACCAGTCGTGAGTCTCGCGGCAGCCGGCTCGCGGCAAACGCGATCGCGCCCTCCCACAGGCCGGCGTTGCTGGTTTGCTCAGTGACCACCTCTTGCGCAGCCTTTTCGGCCAGCCGCCAGGGCGTCATCCAGGAAGATTCAATCGGCTGCTGGCTGGTGGCCGCCTGACAGTACGCCCCCAGGCGGGACCAGCTGGTTTTGAATACTTTCGGGTTTTTGGCCAGGGTGTGCGCCTGTCCGTCGCTGCCCAGGTGCCACACCCTGGTGCCCTGGTCCTCCAGTTCCTGCATCCAGCTAAACAAGGTCTTCGAGGTGGGCATGCGGCCGATGTGGAGGACAAATTCCGGTTGCAGTGCTGCCCTGGCTGATTTTGATCTGAGTAGCAGGTCGTAGTGATTTACCAGGACTCCGGCGTTTGCGGGATTTTGCCTCAGATTGGCTGCGATATCGGCCAGTACCGGCCAGCCCATAGACCGGGCGAGATCGACTACGGCCTGGGTCGCAGCGCCCGCCTGCGGCTGGGCTTCCTGGACCGGACCGATTACCACCAGGCCTCGCCCGACCGCCGGGAGTTCCGGAAGTTGATCCAGATCATCCGCTTCAACGGCCATGGGTTTTGAATGGCCTACCGGTTGCAGGTGTGGAGTTGCCTGCCAAAGCGGTTCACGGAAACCGATGTTCACGTGTATGGGCCCGGGTTTGCCACGAGTCGCAAGCTCTGCCAATTGCTCCAGCCCTGCCAGTTGCTCCTGCGCACCTGGATCGTCCGCAGCGCCGATGCCAAGATAACCCTTGGTATGCCTGGAATAGAATCCTTCCTGGATTGTCGTTTGGGGTGCGCCTATGCCCTGGTGCTCGGTCGGGCGGTCGGCGGTCAGCGCCATCAGTGGCACACCCGTTTCCCATGCTTCGATAATGGCCGGCAGGTAGTGGGCCCCGGCGCTGCCAGAGGTACAAATAAGCGCGACAGGAGCCTTGGCAGCCTTAGCCCACCCGAGAGCAAAAAAGGCTGCACTGCGCTCGTCCAGCACAACTTTTACCGGGACGCAGGCGTTGGCAACGGCCATGACCAGCGGGGTATTGCGTGAGCCGGGCGAGACCACGAAGCCCACACAGCCCGCAGCCAGCACACGCTCGATGACCTGTTGACCGAACAGGGCGTTGCGGCTGGCGAGGTTGTCAGTGGACATTGGACTGGCTTAGAAGCATAGGGCACCGGTGTTGCAGGCGGCGGGTACAGGACACTCTGGCAAACGCATCATTGCCAGACAGGGCCACAATATAACCCGCTTGCGCAGG
This sequence comes from Gammaproteobacteria bacterium, assembly GCA_026193125.1. Lineage (GTDB taxonomy): Bacteria > Pseudomonadota > Gammaproteobacteria > Steroidobacterales > BM003 > CAKZML01. The sequence goes on along the minus strand of JAPHSC010000041.1, from coordinate 1,100 downwards.
TACTGAAAATGCCGTGCGGTATCTCGCGGCCAGGAGAAAATCCTGGCTCCATACCCGATGAACCCATGAGGAGGTCTCTGGCCCTGCGGGCAAGGCCGGTATTTTACTCGGATTTTTCTGCATTGTTCGCCGGATTATCGCGTGACGCCGGGCGTTTTTTCTGTAGTTTCAACGAGTTCGTGACTCAAGGATGTTCGCGCAGAGGGGTGCGGGCGCCAATCGCGAGATGTACTTACCGGTATCGTCCCGGGTCTGGTTTTGAACACCTTGGCACCTGGGGGCTTCCTGGGTGCTAAAAATACTTTGTATAACAATACGTTGTGAGATATCAGCGAAGAGCTGTGGGGCAAGCCGGCTGATCAGGCGTGTTGCCAGGGGCACAGGGGTCCACCGCTTGCCACACCGGGCCGCAGTATTCGGCGCAGGGCAGGCCGGTTCAGCCAGGCCGGCAATCCAGGCCAGATGACTTAACGCACTCTCGGGAGTCCTGCCCCGGGGAAGAGAATCCGATGTTTCCTGTATCTATTTTTTGTCATCTCCAGGCGGCAGCAAACCCATGAGCATGGCGCGTCTGGACAGGCGTCTTTTCAGCCCGCTCTTGTTCAATTCAGCATCCACGGGCGTGGCCTGCGTGGGGTCATCTGTCTGCACGTACAGGCGTTGCATGATTTCCTCGGCCACACGGCATGCGGTGTCCTGGTCAACAAAGCCTTCCACCGAGTTGAACAGCGGCAGGCTGAGGTGAGGCGGAATGCCCTCCGGCATACTCAACATGCATAGATAATCACCAGCCGGAAACGTCACCCTGAGGTTCTCCCCGGGGGCCATGCCGGACCATTCGTCATGTTCAGCCGGCAGTAACACCAGGTTCATGAACCAGGGGGTAAGCAGCACACCGCAGGGGCGACCCTCATGGATTTTGAAGCTGACGGCCTCTACCTTGAGTTCCGGGTTGTACATTGGCAACAGACGCATACGTGGCTGCACAAGGTCGCGATAAGCGGTGACCAGCCTGTCCACGGCGGGATCCATGTTTAGGGAGCCTCTGATCTATTCATGAATTTGCATCTTGGGCCTAAAATATCCAGCTTCTGTGTTGG
>JAPHSC010000311.1 GCA_026193125.1 Gammaproteobacteria bacterium | reverse complement strand
TGCAGCACAAGTGCGCGATGGCCGAGGGTGGCTGCCCGCATATGCAGCATGACAAGGGCGATATGAGTGCTGACAAGGCGAACCACGGTCAACATCACAAGTGTCAAAAGGCCGAGGGAGACTGTCCCCATATGCAGCATGGCAAGGGAGACATGAGTGACGAGGCAAAGCCGGCCGAGGGCGAGAACGACAAACCCTGAGTGGAGTTCATGCGGGGTATCGAAGTTCTCTTGATTGCTTCGCAACCGCGTCTATCAGGTTGAAAGCCAGCCATGGCCCACGGTCGAGATGGCAGCCTGGTATTCCGATCAAACGGCACACAAATAAAGCAAGGGGGCGCTCAGCGCCCCCTTGCCAGTACTAACTGTCGGTCGCGACGGCGATCACCTGGCCGCAGTCGAGGAAGCCGCTTCCCTTGTGTCAAGAATGGCTTCGATCTTGTCCATGATCATGTTCATACGGTCGAAGGTCGCTCGATAGGGATCGGGCGTCGCCATATCCACACCCGCACGCTTGAGCAATTCATACGGATAATCCGATCCGCCAGCCTTGAGCAGGGTCATGTAGCGGTCCAGCGCGCCTTCCTCCCCGGCCAGCACTTTCTCGGCAAGCAATGATGATGCCGCGATGGAGGTCGCGTACTGGTAGACATAAAAGCTGTTGTAAAAATGTGGAATGTAGGCCCACTCAATGGCGTACAGGTCGTCGATTTCCATCACGCCCTGGTCGTGTCCGTGATAACGACGCAATAAATCCTTGTAGATTTCAGTCAACTTCTGACCGGTCAGTGGCTCACCGCGACCCTGGGCCTCGTGAATCGCCAGTTCGAATTCCGCGAACATGGTCTGGCGGAAGAAGGTGCCGCGAATATTCTCCAGTGCGCTTCCCAGGTAATACAGTAACTCGTCGTCATCCCTGGCTACCCGCAGCATGTGATCCAGTAACAGCGCCTCGTTAAAGGTGGAGGCGATTTCCGCCGTGAAAGTGGCGTAGTTATAGTTGGTGAATGACTGGTTCTGGGCTGACAAGTAGGTGTGCATCGCATGCCCCCATTCATGGGCCAGGGTGGACACGGATTCATAGTCGTCGTTGTAGTTCAGCAGCAGGTAGGGGTGCACGTCGTAGGCGGCGCCATTCATATAGGCCCCTGAGCGCTTGCCCTTGCGCGGGTACACATCCATCCAGCGTTCGTTAAATCCCTTTTCCATGACACTGGTGTATTCCTCGCCCAGGGGTGCGACGGCGGCCAGGGTCAGTTGCTTGCCCACCTCTAGCGGGAACTCCTTGTCCAGGGCTACCAGGGGCGGATAGATGTCAAAGTAACGCAACTTCTCGATGCCCAACATCCTCGCCCGAAGCCTGAAATAGCGGTGCAGTGTTGCCAGGTTGGCGTTGGTCTCGGAGACCAGGGTGCGATACACCTGCTCGGGAATATTGTCTCCGGAGACCGCCAACTGCAGCGCACCGTCGTACTTGCGTACGTTGGCTCTGAAGCTGTGGACGCTGACGCTGGCATCCAGGGTGGCGCCAAGGGTCCGCTCATACTTGCTCCAGGTTCCCCAGAAGGCATCGAAGACTTTCTGCCGGTCGTCCCGATTACCAGTCGCCCGGTACTTGGTGTAGCCAGACTGGTCCAGCCTTGCCTCGGTTCCATCAGAGAGCGTAATGGTGGGCCATTCGATTTCCGCATTGGCGAAAGTGTTGTAAATGCTTCCCGGCGCGCGCGAAATGTTGCCAGCGGCGGCGATCACGTTTTCACTTTCCTCGCTCAAGGTGTGTGGGGCCTGGCGCAAGGTGTCTTCCAGGAACATCTGGTATTCGCCCAGGCCCGGATTCTCGCTCATGTATTGCCGCAGTTTGTCTTCACCGACTTCCAGCAGTTCGGGAGAGGCAAAGCTTGTTGCCTGTGAAAAGCGGGTGCCCAATTGAGACACGATCTGGCGGCGGCCCATGGCGTCCTGATTACTTACGTCCTGATCAGAACCCATGCTGGCGTAGACGTAAAAGCGATAGAATTCCTTGAGCAGGGAAGTGTAGTCATCCAGGCACCGTTCCAGCACTGCGGCGCTCTCGCCCAGTTTTCCCTTGCAGGCACCGACCTGGTCCATCTGCTGTTCCAGTCCGGGCCTGGCAGCTTCCCAGGCCGCAACCGTCGGATAGAGCTCGTCCAGGTTCCAGGTGTCCTGGATGTCATGTGTCTTTGTGGCGGTCTCTGCGGCCAGTCCTGCCTGCATTAACAGGAAAATACCGGCGGCTATGGCGGCCAGGCTGTTTCGGTGACGAGCAATCATGAAAGGCTCCCTTGTTTTTAAGCGAAGATTTGTCTGCGTAGTGTTTCGTATACGCACACCTATTACCAGTCATTGACCTCGCCGCGAAGGCTTGGTTCCGTGGTCGAGGACGTTTGATCCCCTGCAAACCGGGAAGGACGGCGGTATATTCAAGCTGTTATCCACCAGTGACGGGGACTGATTATGGATGTTGCCGACGATGGAAAGAGCCGTTGCCAATGGGTGCAGGGGGGCAACCAGCTTTATTACAGTTACCATGATTTGGAGTGGGGAGTGCCGGTTCGGGATGAGCGCAAGCAGTTCGAGTTCCTTATCCTCGAAGGCGCCCAGGCGGGCTTAAGCTGGGCCACCATTCTTAATCGCCGGGAGGGTTACCGGCGACTGTTCTGTGACTTCGACCCGGAGCAGGTTGCCCGCTTTGATCAGCGCAAGCTGGAGGGAATGCTGCAGGACACCGGGATCATTCGCAATCGGCTGAAAGTGTATTCGGCAGTGACCAACGCACAGGCATTTTTGCAGGTGCAGGAGGAATTCGGCACTTTCAATGAGTATATCTGGGGTTTCGTGGGTGGTTCGCCAATCCAAAATCGCTGGCTGCCGCACCAGGATATGCCAGCCACCTCGCCTGAATCCGATGCCTTGTCCAGGGATATGCGGAAAAGAGGATTCAAGTTTGTGGGCAGCACCATCATGTATGCGCACATGCAGGCCACCGGAATGGTGAATGATCACCAGCTTGACTGCTTCCGCCATAGCCAGTGCGCAGCAATGGCCTAAGCAATCGGACGCACTGACATGATAGTCTTCACCTGTTTGGTTTTCAGGCAGATTTTCGAGGAGTTTCCGGCATGATTAACCTGGTTCCCGTCACTACTCTCTATGCTTCGCTTTGCGCATTGTTGCTGCTGGCACTGTCATACCGGGTGGTGCATCTGCGCCGGACCCTGGCCGTCAGTCTTGGCAGTGGAGACAAGCCGGAGCTGGAGCAGGCCATTCGAGTGCAGGCAAATTTTGTCGAGTACGTGCCCACCATTTTGCTGCTGTTGCTGTTAGCCGAGCTAAACCACCTGACACCCTGGTTGCTGCACGTTGCAGGTGCCGGTGTATTTATCGCCAGGGTGATGCATGCCTGGGGACTGGCAGGCAAACGCGGCGCCAGTCCGGGGCGTTACTATGGCACCCTCTTCACCTGGGTCATTCTGCTGTGCCTGGCGCTGGGTAACCTGGTCCTGATCCTTTTTTGACTGACCCCCTAGCCTGGCTTTTCGCCCAGCCAGTCCCTGGGACGCAGGTAGTCTTCGTACAAGGCCGCCTCGGGCGTACCCGGTTCCGGTTGCCAGTTGTATTGCCACCGCACCAGAGGTGGCATGGACATCAAGATCGACTCGGTTCGTCCACCCGACTGTAGGCCAAAAATTGTGCCGCGGTCGTAAATCAGGTTGAACTCCACGTAGCGCCCGCGCCGATAGAGCTGAAACTGGCGCTGTTGCTCGGTATAGGGAAGGTCCTTGCGGCGCTCGACGATGGGTAAGTAGCCCGGCAGGTAGTGCTCGGCCACGCTGCGGATAAACGCGAAGCAGGTGTCAAAATCCCATTGGTTGAGATCATCGAAAAACAGTCCACCCACACCGCGCGGTTCATTTCTGTGCTTCAGGTAAAAATACTCGTCGCACCATTGTTTAAAGCGCGGGTAGACATCCTCACCAAATGGATCGCAGGCGTTTTTCGCCGAGCGATGCCAGTGCAGCACGTCCTCGTGAAACGCGTAGTAAGGCGTCAGGTCAAAGCCACCGCCAAACCACCACACCGGATCCTCTCCGTCCTTGTGCGCAACAAAAAATCGCACGTTGGCATGACTGGTCGGCACCATGGGATTCCTGGGGTGAATGACCAGTGAGACACCCATGGCTTCCCAACGCCGGCCGGCTAATTCGGGTCTTCGCTGGGTGGCCGTCGGCGGCAGTGAAGTGCCCATGACATGTGAAAAGCCCACGCCGGCCTGCTCGAACACGGCGCCCTCTGACAGTACCCGGCTCTCGCCGCCACCACCTTCGGAGCGCTCCCAAGTCTCGCGCTGAAAGCGGGCGTCGCTCTCCAGCGCTTCCAGCTTGTCGGTAATCCGGTTTTGCAGTTCCTTGAGAAAGTGCTTGATCTGCTCTACCTGGATGGTCTGGCTGCTCATGCGCTGTTTCCTCTTGCTGCGGCCCGCAGAATTTTGCCGCTTAATGCGTCACGTATTTCGGTGGGTCCAGTCTGGTCACCGACTTTTCCAGGCACGATGGCGTCCACTTCCATGCCAAATCGCAGTCGCGTCTCCAGCAGGCTGCGGGCCGGAGAGCGGCCGCTGCGATTCGCGCTGGTGGAGATCAGTGGGCTATCCGCAGCCCGGCACAATGCCTGCACACCGGCATGTGCGGATACACGCAAGGCCACCGTCGACCTGCCGCCTGTGATGTCCATTGGCACCCAGCGGGCAGCCGGAGCCACCCAGGTAACCGGGCCCGGCCAGGTAGCCAGCATTGCCTTGCGGTTTGCCGCCGGCAGCGGCGCCAAATAGGGCTCGAGTTGATCGAAACTGGCAGCAATCAGGATCAGGCCCTTGTCCACGGCGCGCCGTTTGATGGCCAGTATTCGGTGTATTGCGTCCCGTTCAAGGGGCAGGCAGCCCAGGCCCCAGACGCCTTCCGTCGCGTAGGCGATTACACCGCCCTGCCACAGGACGTTTGCAGCTTGTCGTAATCGATAGTTCATGCCAGCCACCTAGCCGACAGCCCGCGTGCCCCTCGGCACGTCAGGCGCCGGTAACCCCGGTGCTACCGGAGGCTTTCTTTTTGGCCGGGGCCTTCTTGGCGCCAGCTTTCTTCTTGCCCGCTGTTTTTTTCTTCGTCTTCTTGCCGGTGGCCTTTTTCTTGACCACGGTTTTTTTCGCAGCCGCCTTCTTTGCCACCTTTTTGCGCCCGCCCTTACCCTTGGGTTCGGGCGCTGCGGCGAGAAACGCCTGGCATTGTTCCAGGGTCAGCTTGCTGGCGTCCAGGTCCTTGGGTATACGACCTTTTTTCTTGCTTTCATCGGTAACGAACGGACCCCAGCGACCTTTCAGGACTTGAATGCCATGGTCGTCAAAACTCAGGATCAGGCGCTCTGCATCCGATTTCTTCTTCTCTTCGACCACCTCCAGCGCACGCTCCGGGCTGATGGTGTAGGGATCGTCTGTTTTCAAGCTGGCAAAGTTGCTGCCATAACGTATGTAGGGACCAAAGCGGCCGATGTTGGTGGACATGGGCTCCCCCTCGGGGGTTTCGCCCAGGTCGCGGGGCAGGTCAAACAGTACAAGCGCCTGTTCCAGGGTGATGTCGTCAATTTTCTGGCCTGGCCTCAGCCCGGCGAATTTCGGCTTGTCCTCATCATCACGGGAACCAATCTGCACAAATGCCCCATAACGCCCCAGTCTTGCGGTGACTGGTTTGCCGGAAACCGGATCGCTGCCTAACACTCGGGCAGGATTGGCCTTGTCGCGATCTACCTCGGCGGTTTGTTGCAGCAATTCATCAAAGGTGTGCCAGAAACGATCCAACAAGGGCAGCCATTCCTGTTCACCCCGGGACACGGCGTCCAGCTCGTCTTCCAGCCCGGCAGTGAAATCGTAGTTCACGTAAGGAGTGAAGTATGCCGTCAGGAATCGGTTTACGCCGACGCCGCGATCAGTCGGGAAAAAGCGCCTGCCGTCCAGGTCCGCATAGCCTTTGCCTTTCAGGGTCTGGATAATGCTGGCATAGGTCGACGGTCGTCCGATGCCGTGCTCCTCCAGCGACTTCACGAGGCTGGCCTCGGAATATCGTGGTGGTGGTTCGGTGAAGTGCTGTTCGGTGACGACGCGCCGCAGATTGATCTTGTCGCCTTCCTGCATGGCTGGCAGGATTCGGTCCTGCCCGTTACCCTCGTCTTCCTCGCCGCCTTGCGCACTCTGCGCGCCCTTGCTTTCCTGGTACACGGCCATGAAGCCCTTCTCTACCATGACCGAGCCGTTGGCCCGAAACCGGTGGCGGGTCGGTCCGTCGGGCCCGGCCAGCATGTCGACCGAGACGGTATCGTATACCGCCGGAATCATTTGGCAGGCGACGGCACGACGCCAGATTAATTCGTATAAGCGGAATTGATCAGGATCAATCTTGCCTCTGAGCCGGTCTGGCGTGATAGACGCCTGAGCAGGCCGAATGGCTTCATGGGCTTCCTGGGCATTCTTGGACTTGGTTTTGAACAGCCGGGGTGCCTCTGGTACTCGATCCGGACCGTAAAGACGCGAGATTACCTGGCGAATTTCCTCGATCGCCTCCCCGGCGAGGTTGACCGAGTCGGTACGCATATAGGTAATCAAACCCACAGGCCCCTCGCCGAAATCCACGCCCTCATAGAGCCTTTGTGCCAGCATCATGGTGCGCTGGGCGCCGAAACCCAGCTTGCGGCTGGCGTCCTGCTGCATGGTGGAGGTTGTGAACGGCGGCGACGGATTGCGCCGGCGCTGGGTTTTCTTGATTTCCGAGACAACCAGCGTGCCGTTGGCGGCCGCACGAAGGGTTTGTTCAACTTCCCGCGCGGCGGCCTCGTTCTCGAAACTGAATTGCTCGACCCTGGTACCGCGGTATTCCGCCAGGCGGGCGACAAACTCCTGTGCGTTTTTGTCTGCCGCGGCTTCCACTGACCAGAATTCCCGCCGATTGAAACGGCGAATTTCCTCTTCTCTCTCGACGATCAGACGCAGCGCCGGACTTTGCACACGCCCGGCTGACAGCCCGGGGAAGAATTTGCGCCACAGTAGTGGCGAGAGATTGAAACCCACCAGGTAGTCCAGTGCCCGCCGGGCCTGCTGGGCATTGATCAGGTCGATAGACAGCTCCCGGGGGTGCTCTATTGCCTCGCGCACAGCGTTCTGGGTGATCTGGTAGAACTCGACCCTGTATACGGTTTTTCCCTCGAGTGCGCCCTGTTCCCGCAGATGCTCAAGCAGATGCCAGGAAATGGCCTCGCCCTCGCGATCCGGGTCAGTGGCAAGATATAGCGCCTCGGCCTGCTTCAGGGCCTTTTGTATCGCATTGACATGCTTCACATTTTTTTCAATCAGGGCGTACTTCATGGCGAAGCCCTGCTCAGGGTCCACCGCACCTTCTTTCGGCACCAGGTCTCGCACGTGGCCATAGGAGGCCATCACCTGGAAGTCCTTGCCCAGGTATTTCTTGATAGTTTTCGCCTTTGCAGGCGATTCCACTATGACGAGATTCTTGGCCATCAGTATTTCGGGTTTCCGTAGTTGTCCTGCCGCTGTTTCAATACTTCAGCGGACATTGAATTGGCGACTCTGAATTAATGTAGCAAACCCGGATTTTCGTCGAAAACCAGGTCCTCCATGCGGGCATAGGCGGTTTCCTGCCCGGGCTGACTGAATAGCACCATCAGTACCACCCACTTGATCTGTTCAATATCCACATCGTCGTTGCCCAGTGCCATCAAGCGATCGATGAGCAGTTCACGTTGTTCCGGCGACAGGATGCCAATTTGTTCCAGGTACACGATGTAGCCCTGACTCTGACTGTCCAGCCGTGCCTGCTCCACCTCATTAAAGACACGAATCGCGCGAGCGTTCGGGGGTCTGAGGCGCGAGATACCCGGTCCATCACTCAGTCCATCCAGCCAATCCAGGGCACGATCAATCTCCCGGTTACCAAACCCGGCGCGCTCCAACTCTCCCCGCAACTCGATCCTGTCGGACTCATTTGCGGAGCCATCATCCATATATGTCTCGAACAGGTACATCAGTACATCGAGCAC
>JAPHSC010000091.1 GCA_026193125.1 Gammaproteobacteria bacterium | reverse complement strand
CAGGTTGTACTGCATAAGATAGGGTCCCGAGGCAAGCTGACGTGGAAAGAAACTACCGTTGGGACCCGGAGAAATAGTCACAACAAACGAGCCGGAACCGCCCACGCACCGCACATCAAGATTACCCGCAACATCCAGGGGTGCCGCCGAGCCCGGATTGTAAATACCGAAATCCAGGGGCGTGACAGTAACTTTGCAGTTTGCAGCCTGCGCACTGCCCGATCCCAGCATCAGCAACATGACACCCGCCCAGGTAGCGACAACCGCCCTGGGTGTGCGTACAGCTTTTACGCTTCTCGTAATCATGTGCTCGCCAAGAATACCACTGCCATGCCCCCGCGGCGGTCAACCGGGCTCATGGGAAATATCGGTTAATTTCGCAGAGACTTCCCTTACGCAGGTGAATTCGCCCAGGTTGGGAATGACATTGTCCTCAAGGCCGGATATGCCCACTAGATCCAGGTGGCACTGCCAACCATTGTTCCTGACGAATACGCGTGTTTTTCCCACCACCCCCTGCAAATACAGGCGGCCGTTATGGCCCACCGGATACACCTCCTGCTGTCCCTCAATCTGCGCCTGGGATCCCTCCGGCACGGGGGTTCCATCAGGCCACAGGACGCGCAGCAACGCGCCCCGGGTATCCCTGACATCGAACTCCACCAGCAAGCCCGAGCGATAATATGGCGCCACCGCCTCACCAGTGTCGGTGACCTGGGCGGTCATGGGCAAGTCACGAGAATCGATACTGATACGGTTCGCCTGGTAAGGCAGCAGCCCCGGGATCATGAGCCGGCCATTGCTGTCGGTGACTCCCATTTCGCGATTCTCCAGGTAAACCCTGACTCCCTCGAAACCACCCGCATCCACCACCGCGAAGCCGTCCCTGATTTGCCGGTTGGCATATATATCGTTACCAAGCCACGCTATCGATCCATTTGCCTGGGCTCGCCACCCGGTCTGGCCATCAAGACTGCGGACCTCGGCCTGGACGCTGTTGTAATCAGTATTCCAGGTAGTTTCTGCCTCCATGGCAGTGCTGCTCCCGGTGTAGGCGGCGGCTCGGTAGCCGAAGCCCGGACCCGTGGGAGCATCACTCCTGTACTCCATGCGCAGGTTCTGCGAGTCCCTGGTCCGTTGCATATTCGCCGAGGCACTGCGTCGCCCGCCAAAGTACTTCATCACCAGCAGGCTCGCCTGCAAATCGTTGTCGGTCTGTTGGATATAGCTGCCGCTCAGGCTCAGGGACAGACTGTACGGAAGGGGCCGTGAATAGTTCAGGGTGACGAGTTTGCGATTCAAGCGTGCGTCATCAAAGCGTTCATCGACAAGCGACATACCCACAGACCCATTGTCACCCAGGCTGGTGCCAGCCGATACCAGGGATTGCAGACGGGGAAAATCGTTGGGCACATCGGAACCAGGTTGAACAAAATCTGCGCTAGTGCCCTGGAACCTCAGGTCAAAACGAAAATCGCGTCCCTGGTACTGGTGACCCACTTGCCACAGGGCGCCGATATTGTCCTGGTGACTGAATGCCAGAGCGGCAGAAAAAACACCCAGACGCGTCATGGCGAAGTTGGCGGAAGCGCCGGCCACCTGGACCTCACCCGTGCCGTCGAGGCGCCCCTCCAGGGTAAGATTGCTCGTCAGGCCCCTGCGCAACATAGCCGACACCATCATCTCTGAATAATTGTTACTTTCCAGGGAGTAATTCCGCCTCAACGCGCCCACGCTCACCGCATAGTCGGACAATCCCGACCGCAGCAAATCATGCGAGGCGTAAAAATCCTGGATAACCAGCTGCTCCCGGCCCAGCAGGTCGCGGGTAACCACCTGGATCTGCCCGGCTCCGGTGACCACCGGAATATCGTCGATGCGAAAGGTTCCGTCGGGCAGTTCCTGGCTGGCGCGCAGGCTGCCGTTGACAAATATGTCCAGCGCCGTGGGCACCGCGGCGCTCCCGTTAATTGACGGCTGGGGGAAGGTAATCAAGGTGGGTTGGGTGGCGAAATTAGTGGCCAGCTGAACGCCCGCGAAGCGCAGGGAGCGCGACCAGCTGTTTGACGGGGTCAGTGCATCACCGATACGCAGGCTGCTTATCCTGTCAGGAAAATCCCGGGTCCAGGTTGTGTCCAGCCGGACCAATTCATCGGGCTGTGACCCAAGTTGTCCATCCTGGTTGCGATACAACAGTCCGGCAGACAGGTTTCCCCGAGTAGTGAAAACCGTGGGATTGAATAGACCTGACACCTGGCTCGCCGCCAGCCCGGGATCATCGATATAGGCAAGATCGTAGTCGAGGAAGGCACCGTTATCGGCGCTGGGTGCTATACCTGAATTCCAGGATAATGAGCGCGTAATGTCAGCCATGTACTCGGCAGGAATCTGTGCTGATCCGCTCATGCTCCGGGTGTCTACCTGTGTCTGCACACCCGGCAAAACGTCAAAGTCGTAAAAGGTACGGCCGGCGTGTTCCACCACT
>JAPHSC010000287.1 GCA_026193125.1 Gammaproteobacteria bacterium | reverse complement strand
GGGGCTTACTCGTCGACGATGATCAACTCAAACGTCTGGCTGACGATAAGGCCGTCGTAGTCGGTCGCCACTATCCTGATGTAGAGCGTCTCGCGGTGGCCCGGAGGTGGGTGCGCCTCGATGATGTGTTGATACGGATTCAGGCGCACCCAGTGCGGCAAGGCTGCGCCGCTTTCCTGCCGGGCATGCAGCGTGAGTACATCCCCGGCATCAGCATCCAGAAATGCATCCCGCGGGATAGGATGATGACTCTTGATGCCCGCCGTAACCGTCGCATTGGGTATTCGGCTGCCCACTGTCGGAGCACTATTGAATGCTGGCAGTGCCGCTTTTCGTGCGTACGCCTTGCCGATGAGGACCGCCGCACCGAGCATTATCAGGGACAGGAAAATGTTGAACAAAATGAAGCGATCATGACCCCAGCCCAGAAATTCCACGCCGACTAACACGGTAAAGGCCGAGAGCAAGTCTCCGAAGCGGAAAAACAAGGTATCGATGGCTGTTTTCCCTTCGTATTTGACCGCTCGGTCGGCAGGCAGCAACAGCACATTTCGGCAGGTATTGAGCAAGCTGTAATCCAGGCTCTTGATCGCAATTACGGCCCACTGCACTACCAGAAGCAGCGGAATGGTGGCCATCGCCATGTAGCCGAGGATAAAAATAACCGGCGTGATGACCACCGCAACGCGTACCCCAAACTTGATGATGATCCTGGAGACCAGCATGAGTTGGAAGGTCGCGCTGAGCAGGGTTACCCAGAACATGATATTTGCCTGGAATGCCCCCACCCAGCCCTCCCTGTCCTGGACAGGGAGGGCCATTGACGCAGTTTTTATGTAGTCATTCAGGATGTATTCGCCAGTTGCCTCGGACCAATTCAGCAAGACCACCAGTGCCGCGATAACTATCAGATAGGGGTCCCTGATAACCAGGGCCAGTCCACCAAAAATCTTTTCCGCGGCATCGGGCTTGTGTTCAAGGGATAGGGGCCGATTTGCATCAGGCACCGCGTTGCTCGACAGACGTGACAAGGGCATGGTCGATAGAAAAAATGCCGCGGATGCCAGGAGCAAACCATCCGCGCCTATGTGTTCGATGAGGTTCTTCGCAAGCAGGGCGCCGCACAGGGCCCCCAGGCTGATGCCAATCCCAATGACGGCAAACAGTCGTTGCCCGGTCTTGAGGTTGAAAAGGTCGGTGGCGAAAGCCCAGAACTGGGAGGTCACCATGACCGCCAGAATGCCGCTCCAGATAAACAGTGGGAACCCGATGTGAAGTGACATCTGGTGCGCAATATAGAAAGGAATCAGGCTCAAGCCGAGTATCAGGTTGACGCGTTGTATGATCAGGGACCGGTCCGGTAGCCGGAAAAGCACGCCATACAGGGGCAGCAAGAATATCAACAAGGCGGCTTGTATGCCGGAAGCATAGCTGCGCAGAGCCGCAGAGCCCTCGGTAATGATAAATGTTTCCCTGGCTGTGCGGGAGAGATAGTAGGCGCACATCAACAAAAAAGCGTGTAGCAGCAACCACGCTACGCTACGCCCCTCGCCAGGGCGAATGCGTGTAAACAGACTGACAAGCTTTTCGAAAGGCGAAAGCTCGCTTTCATTGATAATCACAAAAACATCCTGGCGAGGCCCCTGTCGCAGTCCGCTTTGACGTGATGACTACACATTCCAAATCTTGTTGAGAATTGCGCCCACTGCTTTGACCATGCCGAGAAGCACTTGTTCCGCACAAGTCAAACCTTAGCATAGGCAATAGACTAAGCGCTTCAAGGATTCCATGTCCACGCGAGGCTGGTGCTTTGTGACCGTAGTTTCGACCTGCCGATAGACTGCTCAAACCTGCCTGGGCGTCGGTGTGACTCGTGATTACCCTTGCTGTTTCTCGGAGTCCGCGCTCAGTCAGAGTTCATCCATGCAAGGGGGCGACTTATCAACTCAATGAATTTGCTTTCAGGTGCGGCTATACTGGGTGCAGGGCTTAGTCTATTCTTTGTCTTTAATTTCGTGTTTTGACTTGAATCTCATGGTCAGAACCTTTTCCTCAACCCACACAGCAGGTCAAGACAATGTCGAAAGAACTTTCCGCGCTGGAGCGCGCTTTCAAAAATGCCGAACGTGAATTTCACCGCGTGTCGCAGAAGACCTTGAAGTCCCTGGATCGGGAAACCAAGAAGGTGACCCGTGATTTGCAAAAGGCCAAGAAGCGGGCCGAACGCTACAAGAACGACTTGATGAAGAAGTCGGAGAAGTTGGCCAAGACAACTGCGGCGAACGCCAAGAGGCAGTTGCGTACGCAAATCGGAAAACTGGATAAAATGTTGAACGCAGCCATGGACGAGGTGGAGTCCCACAAGATTAACCTGGCTCCGTTGCGCGAGCAGCTAAAAAATGCCCGCATTTATGCCATGAAAGCGACCCATATTAGCAAGGCCGTAGGCAAGACCGAGCAGGAGCTGGAGAAGAAGGTAGCCGGCAAGAAGAAGGTAGCCAGCAAGAAAAAGGTGGCC
>JAPHSC010000249.1 GCA_026193125.1 Gammaproteobacteria bacterium | reverse complement strand
GGGATGGCCCATAACCCGCACCGCATAATGGCGCTCAATGCCCCCGGATGGGTGCATGAGTTTATTGGCAAGTTCACCGTCAGTCGTGAAGAGCAACAAGCCACTGGTTGCGGCATCAAGTCGACCTACACTGACCCAACGCTTGCCCTTCAGGCGTGGCAGATTATCAAACACGCTGCGCAATTCGCCCTCGGGCTTGGTCGAACAGACTTCGCCCTCCGGTTTGTTATACATCAGATGCTGGTGAAGACTGGCAGCGCTTGCTTTACCTAACTTGAGCAGCCTGCGATCCAGCATAATTCGGTCGTTGATGCTGGCCTTGTCTCCGAGCTGAGCAACCTTCCCGTTCACCGTCAGGCGGCCATCCTTAATCCACTGCTCAATCGCCCGACGGGATCCAAGTCCGTGTTGGGCCAGCAGCTTCTGGAGACGTTCCTCCACGTCGGCTATACCTTCCCTGTCTCGGGCAATTCATCCCGGTCTTTGCCAGAAACCTGGAGGTCTTCTGTTTCTGGCATATTAAATTCAGAATCGCTACCGGGAACTTCGGGCTCCATACTCATGTACTGGTTTGGCGTTTCCGCATCGGGAGCGGAAGCTTCTACGGGAACATTTTCCGGTGCTACGGCCTCTCTGGTGTTTTCAACCTGTGCCGAATCACTGACCTTCGCGGCCAGCTTGTCGCCTGGTAATTCCTCATCACGGGTACTATCGGATTCCTCGAATTCCGGGTCGGGCAAATCCAGTTCTACGTTCAGGTTATCCAGATCGCTAATATCCGCCAGTGTTGGTAAATCGCTAAGATTCTTGAGTCCAAAATAATCAAGGAATTCACGAGTCGTACCAAAAATAGCTGGCTTTCCGGGGACATCGCGGTGCCCCAATACTCGAATCCAGCCTCTATCAAGCAGGGTCCGAACAATATTGCTGGAAACCGCTACCCCTCGGACATCCTCGATTTCGCCACGTGTTACCGGCTGCCGATAAGCAATGATGGACAGGGTTTCAAGCAGAGCGCGCGAGTAGCGTGGTGGCCGCTCCAACCACAGGCGGGAAATCCATTCAGCAAGTTCCTTGCGAACCTGGATTCGAAAGCCACTTGCAACTTCAATTAACTGGATACCCCTATCGGCATACTCTTCGGTAAGGATAGCGATAGCATCACGTATATCCTGCTTCTCGGGAATGCTGTCAAGGTCGGTTCCAAACAAGCCCTGGAGTTGATCGATACTCAAGGGTCCGCCGACTGCCAGCAACCCTGCCTCAACAATATTTCTTATTCGCTTCTGATCCATCTCTAGAAAGACACCTGCTGTTGGTTGCCATCCTCACCACCGACAGTTCCCGCCGATGAGGGCTTTACGTGAATCGGGGCAAAAGGCTCGGACTGAACCACCTCAATCAAGGATTCCTTGATCAATTCCAGAATAGCCAGAAAAGTCACTGCCACCCCGGCCCGGCCTTCTTCGGGCTTGAACAATTCTGTGAATCTCACAAAGCCACTCGGACTCAGGCGCAATAACACCTCACTCATCCTTTCTCGAACCGACAGTGTCTCGCGTTGCACCTGCAGACTGGCGTACATCTCCGCTCGATGCATTACATCCCTGAAACAAACCAGCATTTCCTTCAAGGTTACATCGGGCAGAATCTCCATCACCTTGCGTTCGGGACTTTCGGCCGACGCAACAGTGATGTCCCTTTCAAGCCTGGGTAAGGCGTTGAGTTCCTCTGCTGCCTGTTTGTAACGCTCGTACTCCTGCAGCCTGCGGACCAACTCGGCGCGAGGATCATCTTCATCCAACTCGTCCAAGCCTGACCTGGGAAGCAGCATGCGAGACTTGATCTCGGCCAGCATGGCTGCCATCAGCAGATATTCACCCGCCAGCTCCAATTGCAGTTCGTGCATAAGTTCGATGTACTGCACGTACTGTCGAGTGATCTCCAGGATAGGGATATCCAGAACATCAATGTTTTGCCTTTTTATAAGGTACAGAAGCATGTCCAGCGGCCCCTCGAAAGCCTCCAGGAACACTTGCAAGGCATGCGGCGGAATGTACAAATCACGCGGCAGAGCGGTTATCGGCTCTCCCTCCACCACAGCGAAGGGCATTTCGCTTTGGTAAGGCAAAATTTCCTTATGCTGCAAAACCAAGCCCGGCTCATTCTGGACCAGCGTCAGCTCGGGTTTTTCAGACATGTCCTAACTCCCTTAACTGGTAATCAGAAATAATCCACGCCGATGGCCGCCCGCATATCATCCATGGTATCTCGAGCAGTATCTCTGGCCGCGGAGCATCCTTCAGCCACCACACT
>JAPHSC010000005.1 GCA_026193125.1 Gammaproteobacteria bacterium | reverse complement strand
CGGCCCTGCGTGTGGGTTGGGCCCATGCGCCCCGCGAGGTAGCCATGGCCCTGCATCGGGTGCGCGGTGTATTCAATGTTTCGGGACCTGCCCAGGCGGCCGCCATCGCAGCGCTGGCCGATACCGAGCACACGCACAAGGCGCGTGCCCACAACGATCTCTGGTTGCCGTGGCTGACCAGGGAGATCGAGGGACTGGCGCTCAAGGTAATACCGAGTATCGGCAATTTTCTGTTGCTGGAATTTGAGGATGACGCGCAATGCCGATCCGTCGACAGTTTTTTGCGTAGCAAGGGTCTGATTTTGCGGCCCGTAGCCAACTATGGACTGGGCCAATACCTGCGTCTCTCAGTGGGCTTGGAGCACGAAAATCGAGCGGTGGTTGCCGCCCTCGGTGATTGGGCTAACACCGCCGCCTGAAGCGGTTGGAAGTATACACAACGCAGGTGATCGGATAATGACGCGAATACTGGAAAGTTATGCTCAGGGCCGGTGGCAACCGGCGGGTCCCGGCGCGCAGCAATTGAAGAGCGCGGTGGACGGCAGCGTGGTGGCGCTGATTGATGCGAAGGACGTCGATCGGAAAGCCATGCTGGAGTATGGCAGGGCCAAGGCAGGACCGGCGCTAAGGGCCATGACCTTTCACCAGAGGGCGGAGAGCCTCAAGGCGCTGGCCAAGTACCTGGCGGATTTCAAGCAGGAATTTTATGCGCTGTCGTACCAGACAGGTGCTACGCGATCCGATACCTGGATTGATGTCGATGGAGGTATCTCGACCCTGTTCGTATATTCGAGCAAGGGTCGCCGGGAGCTGCCGAACGACCGTATCCTGATAGAGGGACCGAGCGAGGCGATCTCGCGTGGTGGCAGCTTTGTCGGTCAGCATGTATGCGTGCCTCTGGAAGGGGTCGCTGTGCAGATCAACGCGTTTAATTTTCCGTGCTGGGGAATGCTGGAGAAACTGGCGCCGGCGATCCTGGCGGGGATGCCCGTGCTGGTCAAGCCGGCAAGCAGCACCGCTTACCTGGCCGAGCACATGGTCAGGCGTATCGTGGATTCCGGAATTCTGCCCGAGGGTGCGGTCCAGTTGTTGTGCGGATCGGTGGGGGACCTGCTGGATCATCTAACCTGCCAGGACGTACTTGGCTTTACCGGTTCTGCGTCCACTGCGATCAAGCTGCGCACCCATCCCGTGGTGCTGGGTAATTCCGTGCGCCTGAACGCTGAAACCGATTCCCTGAATTGCTCTCTACTTGGCCCTGATGCAGTACCCGGTACGCCGGAGTTCGACTTGTTTATTGCCGAGGTTTTCCGCGAGATGACCAGCAAGGCGGGACAGAAATGCACTGCTATTCGGCGTGCGCTGGTGCCGGAGCAGTGCATGGGTGCCGTGCAGCGTGCGCTGGCCGAGAAACTTGATGGCTTGCGTATCGGCCTGCCTTCCAGCAAAGAGGTCGACATGGGTCCACTGGCCAGCCTGGGTCAGCGTGAAGAAGTCCTGCAAAGAGTTGCCGAACTGGCACGCGAATCCGAGATTGTTTACCAGCGCAAGAGCCTCGAACTTGTGCAGGCTGATGCACAGGCGGGGGCGTTTATGTCGCCGGTACTGCTGCGCGTGGATGATCCGCACTCGGGGCATCCGGTACATTATGTTGAAGCCTTTGGGCCCGTATGTTCATTGTTGCCCTACAAGGATATGTCAAATGCAGTGGCGCTTGCGCGCATGGGGGGTGGCAGCCTGGCCGGTTCCATGTGCAGTGCGGATGATCAGGCAGTCCGGCAGTTCGTGCTTGGCACAGCGGCGATGCATGGGCGCCTGGTATTACTTAACCGGCATTGTGCATCCGAGTCGACCGGTCATGGTTCGCCGCTTCCCCATCTAGTGCATGGCGGCCCCGGCCGTGCCGGAGGTGGCGAAGAGCAGGGTGGCATCAGGGCAGTGATGCATCACATGCAGCGCACGGCCTTGCAAGGCTCACCCGATACACTGGGGCTGGTCTGCGATCGTTATCTGCCAGGCGGCGCGCGACGCCTGGAGCCCATACATCCTTTCCGCAAATATTTCGAACAACTGCAGGTAGGTGATGCTCTGCTCAGCGCCGAACGCGAGGTGAGCCTGGATGATATCGAGGCCTTTGCCGCGCTAAGCGGGGATACCTTCTATGCGCATATGGATCAAGAGGCTGCTGCAGCGAATCCGTTTTTTGATGGCCGGGTGGCGCATGGTTACTTCCTGGTGTCGGTCGCTGCGGGTCTTTTCGTCGATCCTGCCCCAGGACCGGTGCTGGCCAATTACGGATTGGACAATCTGAGATTCAATAAACCAGTGTACCCGGGGGACAGAATCAAGGTTGCTTTTACCTGCAAGCAAAAGGTCAACCGTGAAACCGCTGAATACGGTGAGGTGCACTGGGATGTGCAGATTACCAACCAGGATGATGAAAACGTCGCCAGTTACGAGGTCTTGACGCTGGTTGAAAAAGAAGACTGGGTGCAGGTATAAAGCACCGGAAGAGTACTTTCGTCTAACACCTGTGCGCTGGTCTGGGATAGACTGGTAGCGCAGTAGAGAAAATAAATTCTTCACAATGGATGACGATCCGTGCGACCAGAATTTTTTGAATTAAAGCGACGGCCATTCGAGGATGAGTCCGATTTCGACCTGAGCTACTTTTCAGAGCAGCATGGTCGGGCGGTCAATCTCATGAGCCACGCCCTGTGGAACCGCGCCTGCCTGGTTACCATTTTTGGTGAACCGGGTATTGGCAGGACCACGCTGGTACAGAGATTTATCCAGGGTCTGAGATCAATAACCGGACTGGTGCAGCTGAGTACCAGCACGCCCAATTTTCGCGAGCGTATAGCGCATGAATTGCAGGAATATCTACCGGTAGACGCTACCCTGGCATCCGACTCGGATATCGAGAGCGCGTGCAAGCAATACCAAAAAGAAGGGCGCTGTCTTACGCTGCTGGTAGACGATGCGGACTTGCTCGGACCGGAGCAATTGCTGGAACTGCACTGGCTGGGCGCCATGGAGGAGGGTGGTTATCCGGCGGTAAACTTCATACTGCTGGGTGGACTGGGCCTGGAGGCCATGCTCCAGTCGAACCTGCATGCCGTAGCCGGACCACGGCAGTGGCACCGTTTCTTTATTCGTCGTATGAGCGAGGAAGAAACTGATCATTACATACAGCGCCGATTACGTATGGCCGGCGCTGCCGTGTCCAAGGATATTTTCACCCCAACCGCCCTGCACCTCGTGTTCCGGTATAGCAATGGAAACCCCCGGGCCATTAACCGTCTGTGCCGGGCGGCTATGGAGTGCGCAGAGAAACGGCGCATGCTGTTTGTCTCTGATCGGGAAGTCGCGCTCGCCATAGAATTCCTGGATCTGGAACTGGATCCTCAGCAGCTGGAACACCCGGCGCGCAGGGAATCAGACTTTATGGCGATGAGCGTGCGTTCCAGGGCGCGTCTTGTGCATACCAACAATAGCGAGTTTGTGGAGGAAGTTCCCCTGGATCGTCATCGCATCTTGCTGGGCAGGGACCTGGGTAACGATGTGGTGATTTCCTCGCCCTCTGCCAGCCGCTATCACGCGGTGATATTTTCTGACGCCCATGGCCTGTTGTTGGTGGACCTGCACAGCACCAACGGCACCATGGTCAATGGTAAATCCGTAACCAAGCATCGATTGCGTCGCAACGACGTGATCACGGTGGGTCAGAACAGGCTGCAGTACGTCAATGAAGCGGAACGAGACTTCGGCGACGATCGTCAGGAGCCCGGCCGCGAAACCGCCGTATTACCACGCGGGGATGAAGGGCGCCTGAGCCGTATCGGCTAGCACCAAATAATTGTTTTTCGACATGGTCACTGGCCCCAAGTGGGGTTATGATGCCTAAAATGGTGCGGCGCGGCATGGCGCCCGATGTTGCTCCAAGGGTGTTAACTTGTTGGATGAAGGAGACTGCAGGGTATGAGTGACTATAAAGCTCCCGTAAAAGATATGTTGTTCGCCATTAATGAATTGGCCAACTTCGCGAATGTCGCGGCCCTGCCAGGCTATGAAGAAGCATCCCCTGACCTGGTAGAGGCGGTGATCGAAGGTGCCGCCCAGGTTGCCAACGACATTGTGGCGCCCACCAATTGGATAGGGGATCAGACTGGCGTGCGGGTTGAAGACGGCCGGGTGATTGCCCCCGAGGCTTTCCGTCCAGCCTACCGGGCCCTGGTTGACGATGGTTGGCTGGGTATCTCCATGGATCCCGAATACGGTGGCCAGGGTCTGCCAAGTCTTCTGGGTATTGCGATTGAGGAAATGCTTCAATCTGCCAACCTGGCATTCTCCCTGTGTCCGCTACTCACGCAGGGGGCGATTCGTGCGCTGGAGGCCCATGCCAGCGAAGAATTGAAAAAGATCTATTTACCCAAGCTGGTCGCCGGTGAATGGGCCGCCACCATGAATCTGACGGAGACCCAGGCCGGTTCGGACCTGTCCGTAGTCAGCTGCAAGGCGGCACCTGAGGGCGACCACTATCTTGTCAGCGGGCAGAAATTGTTCATCACCTGGGGTGACCACGATTACGCCGAGAATCTCGTGCACCTGGTACTCGCCAGGCTGCCTGACGCACCCGAGGGCGTGCGCGGTATTTCATTATTCCTGGTGCCCAAATTTATTCTGGATGCGGACGGTAACCCGGGCGAAATGAACGACGTCGTGCCGATCTCGGTGGAGCACAAGATGGGTATTCACGCCAGTCCGACCTGCCTGATGGGGTTTGGTAACAACAAGGGCGCCGTTGGCTACCTGGTTGGCGAGCCCAACAAGGGCCTGGCGGCCATGTTTACCATGATGAATCACGCTCGACTTGGCGTGGGCCTGGAAGGCCTGGCCGTGTCCGAGCGCGCCTACCAAAAGGCCGTGGCCTATGCCCGTGATCGGGTACAGGGTGCTGCCCCGGGGCAGGCTGAGCGCGGTCCCATTATTCGCCATCCCGATGTGCGCCGCATGTTGATGCTCATGCGTGCAACCAATGAAGCAATGCGCGCCATAGCATATGTCACCGGCGCCGATCTTGACCGGCACCACAAGGGCGTGGAAGCACAGGACCGGGCCGAAGCCATCGCGCGGGTGGACTTGATGACTCCGGTGATCAAGGGTTGGTGCTCTGAAATGTCCCAGGAACTGACCTCACTCGGCGTACAGATACACGGCGGCATGGGATATGTGGAGGAAACCGGTGCTGCGCAGTTTATGCGTGACGCCCGGATCACCACCATCTACGAGGGCACCACCGGTATCCAGGCCACCGATTTTGTCGGGCGCAAATTGCTTAAGGACAGTGGCAAGGCCATGGGCCTGATGATCGCCGAAATGCGCCAAACCCAGGCCGAGGCGCTCGCCGCAACCGATGATGGCCTCCTTGCCATCGGTGGCGCGCTCAAATCAGGCGTGGATAACCTGGAAGAGGCAACCCGCTGGTTGTTCGCCAACTTCAAGAACGACATAAATGTACCCTATGCAGTGGCTGTCGATATGCTGATGCTGGCGGGATACGTTTGTGGTGGCTGGCAGATGGCTCGCGCGGCACTGATCTCGCGCAAGCATCTGGACGCAGGAAACGATGAGGGTGGTTTCTACCAGGCGAAATTACTGACTTCGCAGTTCTATGCCGAGCATGTTTTGCCGCGAACCCAGGGTCACTTGTCGGCGGTCAAGGCCGGATCTGGAAGCGTCATGGCGTTGGCCGAAGAGATGTTCTAGGGAACTTTCGGTGAATAACCAGAGATCCCTTTGCTAAACGGGCAGCCCGATGCTTCGGGTTGCCCGTTTTCTACAGAAACCTGGCCCTTACTTGAGTTTTAACCAGCCCAGGCCGCTGGCCTTGCGCCGGCGTCGCATCCGACCCATCAGGGCTTTACGCTTCTCATCCAGCCAGTTTGCCCGCGATACGTCAAGCTCATCCCCGTCCTTGGTTTTTTGCCGGCGGAACTCGCAGAAGTCCAGGTAGGCCTCCAGTTCCGGCTTCAACTCCCGCACCACCAGTTCGATCATTATTGCGTCATCCAGGAAGCCCAGCCCGGGTATGTGATCCGGAATCAGGTCATCCGCTAACACGAAATAGGCCAGTGCGCTGATTACCCGCAGACGACTCCTGTGCGGCAGGTTCCACACTTCGTCTTCCACCATGTCCACCAGGCTCTGAAGTTGTTGCTGGCGCGTGCGCATGAATTCAGGCATGCGTTTGCTGGCGCTGGCAGTCAGCATGTCATGGGCGCCTTGCAGGATGGCTTCAGGACTTGCCGAGTCAGCCTTGGCCAGGGATTGCTCCATCAAGAGGGCCAGGTGTTCCAGGTCATCCGAATCCAGTTCAAAGCTGATAAGCAAACCCATTGGTTTCTCCTTCTGCAACAATCGGGCTGTGATGAGGTGCCGGTGAACCCAAGCATAACCTCGGGGCAGTGATAAAACACTTTTTGCAATGCGGCGGCGATGCCAATCGAAGGGAGCAGGATGAGAGCGGCGAAATGAGCAAATCCAGTGACCAATGTTACTGCCGCGTCCACCTTGCACCGGCTATGCCACCGGCGTGTATTTCCTGTGTTGGGGTTCCTGGACAGCAATATTGGTGGGTACTGCCAGGGATCGCCTGGGCCGGGTGGCGGAACAAGGGTGCGAGCTGTGGCGGAGTAACGGGGCTCTCCACAGTCGCAATGGTGTGCATCGTCTAGTAAATGATCAGTATGCTCAAGGCGCTCGTGGCGCCAACCAGCAGGGCCGAGATGAGACCCACGATGAGAGGCCGGGGACCGATGGCGCGCAAGTTGGAGAGACGTGTTCCCAGGCCCACGGCGGCCATGGCGATGGCCAGGGAGTAGGCGGCGATTGTTCCTGCGATCCCGACAATGGAGTTCCAGCGTGCTTGCTCCAGGAACCCAAACGCCAGGTCACCCATGTCACCCACCGTACGCAGCAGGCTCATCAGTGCGAAACCCACCACGAACAGCGGAATCATGGTGTACCAGGCCGGAGCCTGGGCGCCTTCCTGGGCCTTGCGATGATAGAGAATGGACATCAGCGGAATGACGATGAGCATGCTCAGGTTGCGGACCAGCTTGGTGACTGTTGCGACATCCAGCGCCTGTGGCTCACCGAAATACTGTTGGTACACAAGGCCGGCGCCTGCCACCTGGGCCGTGTCGTGCACAGCGGTACCCAGGAACATACCGCTGAGGACAGGATCTGCCGAGAACAACCAGTGCGCCGCGAAGGGATAGACCAACATGGCGGCCATGCCAAATACAGCAATGCAGGCTACCGCGTAGCTGACTTCGTCATCCTTGGCATTGATGGTAGGCGCGGTGGCCATAATCGCCGTGGCGCCACAAATGCTGGTGCCCACTGCAATCAGGCTGCCCATCCGGCCTGACAAGCCAAGCTTCTTGCTGATGAAGGTCACCACCAGCAGCGCTACCGGAACCGTGATTAGGATTATTGGGAGCGCTTTCAGACCGATAAGGCCGACCTCGCCGAGACTCAAACGCATGCCCAGCAGGACGATACCCAGTCGCAATATTCGTTGCAGGCTGAACTTGATTCCCGGTTCAAGCATGGCGGGCAGTCTTATGCTGTTGCGCAACAGCATGCCGAGCACTATCGCCATCATGATGGGGCTGATGGGACTCTTGGGCAGTCCCATGAGGTCGACGCCGATCAGGTCGGCCAGGTAGTTGCCCAGTACTGCCAGGGCAGCCGCCAAAATTAGCCCGGGAATTATTGTCATCGTGAGGAATACCTTGTTCAGGAAGACCTGAGTATACCGGTCAGATGGTCCAGGTGGCTGTTTTCAAATTCTGCCGGGGGCAGGTCGGAGCTTTTACCGGGTAACGGATTTTTGAATACGATATCGATAGTCTCCGTCTGTGCAGGCAGACTCCAGCAGCGCATGCCCGGTCACTCGGCAAAATGCGGCAAAGTCTGCGACTGAACCGGGGTCTGTTGCCAGAACCTCAAGTGTGTCACCCGGCGTCATTCCCAGCAACGCTTGCTTGGCCCTGAGTACGGGTAGCGGGCAGTTTAGTCCCCTCGCATCCAAAGTCTGGTCAGCCATTAGCGGGTCCCTAGAGCTTGAGAATTATCAGATGAACAGGTTGATGTCGCTATTGCTTGCGGCTTCTATATAGGTGGCAGCGCCACCGATAGTTGGTCCTGACACCATGTCTTCCAGTTTGTATTCAAACAAATCCATGGTCATCTGGCAGGCGATCATCTTTACCCCGCCTTCAAGCGCGATATCCCTGAGTTCCTGGATTGAGGCTACGCCTTTCTTGTTCATCAGGTTTTGCATCATTTTGCTTGCCGCCGCATCTACGCCAGGAATCATCGAGGCCATGTTTGGCATACCCATGTGGACGCCTGCCATTGGCATTTTCATGGCCGGATTCCCCAACGGGGATAGTTTCAGGTCGAGGTTCTTGAGCAGCAATGGAAGTCCGTAAAAGGTAAAAAACATGTTTACTTCAAAATCCATGGCCGCCGCGGTGGTGGCCAGAATGAACGGCGGGTATGCCCAGTCAAGGGTTCCCTTGGTAACGATCAGCGACATGCGCCTGGTCGCTATCGATTCACTCTCCTCATGCATTGTGCCTGCCAAATCTGCTGCTCCTTCTCCGGTTCCGCAGGCGAACCTGCCCGGCAACTGTATGTTGCCACGTAGCCTGGTCTGTCCCGGGCTGCGCCATGCGAACCCGGATTATATTGGCTGATCGGGACGGAAAGGGGAATTCTTGCGCATCAGCCAGGGGGTGGCCGGGGGACGCTGTGTGTCGGGACTCCGGGAAATTACGGATGGACAGCGGTATTAGTTGATCCTAAATTAGGCACAGCTAAGAATATCGCACACCTGTAAAAGGAATTACCGGGCACCATGTGCTGCTGTACGTTTAAGGTTGTCGTTATCAAGCGTCCTGATGTTTGACGGGCCGTCCGAGTTTTCGGGCGGCCCGTTTTTGTTTCTACTGTTGATATGGATGTTAATCATGAAAAACAATAGATTAGGGGACATTCCTAAATTCAGACTGATGCTGGTTGCCTTGCTCGCGGCTGGTTTGGTCGCCTGCGGGGATGATGGTTCGGATGGGGCTGCAGGTACCGATGGCGCGGATGGTGCTAACGGGCTCAGTTGCTGGGATACCAATCAAAACGGCGTAGCGGACATGCCGGCTGAAGATACCAATGGTGACGGTGTCATTGATGTCAATGATTGTGTGGTTCCTGTACCTCCATTGAGCGAGGCGGAGACGCTGCACAAGGCCTACTTTACCGACAATGTATACGAGGGTACCGGTGACTGCCTGGTTTGCCATGGCAAGATTGCCGATGATTTCATGACCACCGGTCACTTCACCTGGGGTGGTGTCGCCTCAAATGTAGAAGGATACGAGGCAGAGATTCACGGCAAGGTGGATTTCATCAATAATTTCTGCATAGCTGTGCCCACCAATGAGGGTCGATGCACCGAGTGCCATGCCGGCTATGGCTTTGCCGACACGAGTTTTGATTTCGGTAACCCCAGGAACGTAGACTGCCTGGTCTGTCACGACCAGTCAGGTACCTACAAGAAGGGGTTGACGACCGCTGGTCTGCCTGACCCAGCGGTAGATCTTCAGCTTGTCGCCCAAAGTGTGGCGGAACAATCTGGCTCACCCTCGCGCAAGAACTGCCTGGCCTGCCATGCTGGCGCAGGCGGCGGTGACAATGTTAAGCACGGTGACTTGTCTACGGACCTCCTGGCAACCACCCGCGACTATGATGTGCACATGGGGACTGACGGTGCGGATATGGACTGCGTTGCCTGCCATGGTGTGAAGCGCGGGGCCGAGGGCGAGTTACTGTCCCACGGAATCGGCGGAATGCCATTCCACTCTGTAGACGAAGGGCAAATGAAACAGTGCGAAGACTGCCACGGAGACCGTTTCAGTATTCACGTGGGAACCACGGTGGAGAATACGGTGGCCTCGCATACACGTTTGGCCTGCCAGGTCTGTCACGTACCCGCGATAGCGCGGAAATTGCCCACCAAGGTTGAGTGGTACTGGGCGGATGCAGGTCAGGACATAGACCCCATCCCGGTCGATCCGATTACCGGGAAGCCGACTTACGACAAGAAGAAAGGAACCTTTGTTTGGGGCCTGAATGTACGACCCGAGCTGCGTTTCCATAATGGAAAATGGAATCGAGTCATGGTCAATGTGAATGATCAGTACACGGGTCTTCCTGCAGTTCTGGCGGCGCCGGCGGCTGATTACACAGATCCTGGGGCCATGATTTACCCATTCAAGAAGATGATCGGCAGCCAGGTGGCGGATGCCAATAACCAGACCTTGCTGGTTCCACATCTGTTTGGACTCAAGGGTGGACCCAATCCCTATTGGGCCAAGTACGATTGGGACTTGGCATTACAGGATGGCGCAGCCTACACCGGTCAGACCTACAGCGGTGCTTTCGAATTCGTGGCTACGGAAATGTATCTGCAGGTCAGCCATGAAGTTGCCCCCAAGGAGATGGCCTATGGCATGGGTGGTGGCACCGGCTGCGAAGACTGCCACATGGCAGGCCAGATTGACTGGGCTGCCCTGGGCTGGAGTGACAATCCGGTATTAGGAGGTACACGCCCGTAATTTGGAAGATCCCGCTTACGTTTTTTCAGTAACTAGCGGATTTTCCCCAAAAAGTAGGGCCGGTCCCACCCGCAGGGTCGGGGCCGGCCTTTTTTTCGGCCT
>JAPHSC010000065.1 GCA_026193125.1 Gammaproteobacteria bacterium | reverse complement strand
GTACAACAGGATCGGTAGCCATAAGGCTAGAAAAAATGGATTCAGCATGCCTTTGGCACTGAAGCCGCCTGAAACGTTTCCGGGTAGCAGGCCCAGGAACATTATTATAAAGAAGCCTCCCAGGACGATCGCCCCAAGAAACGAGCCTGCCCGCTCCCATTTGAGCGTCAAGAACATAGCTACTATATAAATCCCCATCAGCGTTAATCCGATTGCTGCGAACGGCGTCAATGAGTCGGATAGCGGATTACGCCCTTCTAGGGAATACCCAAAGAACATGAACAGCAGGAAGCTGGCCACGATCAACGCGAGTACCCGAGCTGACCACCTGAGCAACACTATCGCCGGATTTTTTCCTTCTCTGTCTGTCATCATGGGATCCTCTTCTAACGCAGGCCCGAAGCGCATGTTGTCCGTGAATCTTATATCGGATGTGCTTACAAATGTAATCCTGGGTAGTCCTGGAGATCGACTAAACTGGTTTTTCAATTTTGCATGACTGATACTGGCCGATAGCCGACTCTGATCTAGACCTTCTCTAGCTCGTCCAGGCGTCCGCTCCCGACCCAATGCAGTCGCTGGTAGACTTTCAACGGAAATTCGGTGTCTCTCTGCATTCGCTGTAGGCACAAGGTAAAGTTGGCAATATGACGAGGCCGAAATTTGTTGCTTTGATCGCTTTTCTTTCTGCGGCGTTTGTCGGATGCGCGGATTTGAAACATGTGTCGCCCTACGGGTACCTGGGCGTCCGGGTCGGAATGACTGTTCCCGAGGCCAACGACAAAGCCGCTCTCAATTTATCAGCGGGTCACAATCTGAGTGAAGACGACCTGTATTGTCACTTCGTATTGCCATCTGGTGCCGATAGCCCGTATGGATTCATGGTTGTAGAGGGCCGAATAACTCGTGTGGACATCTGGCAAGGCGGCATTTATACGTCGACAGGATTGGAGGTTGGAAGCTCGGAGGATGAGGTCTTGAAAGCCTATCCCGATAAGGTGGAAATCTCACCACACCGCTATACCGACGGACACTACCTGACGGTACCTATTGCAGAGGGTTATGCGATCATCTTCGAAACAAACGGTAGCGAAGTGGAGCGGTATCGGGCCGGCTCGTATCCATCTATCGCATGGATCGAAGGGTGTCTTTGAGGAGTTGGCCAAAATACGGCCTTTGGGTGGTGTCATGAGTGCCCGTCGGGGCTGAAAGCGGTCACTGAATTCTCCATATACCCGTCCAGCTATTCAACGCCAGCCGCCAAGCGGCGTAGACTCAAGGCAGGGCTTGGAGCATTACGATGAGATACAAACCCAGGAACCGTGAGCAATGGCGAAATTGGCTGGAGAAGAACCATCTCAAAAAGGATGAGGTGTGGTTGGTCTTCTGCAAGAAACATACCGGAAATCCTAATCTCTCATACAATGATGCCGTCGAAGAGGCAGTTTGCTTTGGCTGGATTGATGGCGTTAAACGCTCAATCGACGAAGACCATTACATGCACCGGTTTACGCCCCGCAAGCACGACAGTGAGTGGTCTGAGACGAACAGGGCGCGTGCGCAGGGGATGATCAGTGCGGGTAAAATGGCACCGGCTGGCGAGAAATCAATCCAGCTGGCGCAGAAGAACGGCAGGTGGACGGCACGTATCAATGCGCGGGCCGATTTCCCGATGCCGCCTGAGTTCAGCAAGCAATTGGAAAGGAACAAGAAGGCTGCGGTATTCTTTGAATCTCTCGCACCTTCCTATCAACGTCAGTACATTGCCTGGATTGCGACTGCGAAACGCGCAGAGACCAGACAACGTCGGCTGGACGAGACCATGAAGCTTCTTGTCAGTGGCAAGAAACTGGGGATGCGGTAAAAAGACACAATCGAACGGCTGCTTCAGTAAAAGGAAGACATCCATGGATAAAGATCGTTTTGTAGAAGATTGTATTGTGGCCAACCGGGGCAGCGACGCGCAGGCGGCGGTCATCGAGGTGCTGGCGAAGGCTGTGCGCAGACCGGCAGAAGTACTTGCGGCAATCGGCGAGCCCCGGGAAGCTGGCATCAACGTCTTCCATCGATCGGAGTCATTGACGATATTCAGTGCGACCTGGACCCCGCGCATGTATTTGATGCCGCATGATCATCTGATGTGGGCCAATATCGGGATTTACACCGGCCGCGAAGACAACATCATGTGGCGCAGATCGCATGACACGATTGAGGCATTTGGTGCCAAGGCGCTATTTGAGGGCGACACCGCGTCCCTTGCCATTGACGCGATCCACTCAGTTAGCAATCCACTGTGTCGCTTCACCGGCGCTATCCACATTTATGGCGGAGATTTCTTCGAGACCAGGCGTAGCCTGTGGAATGCGGAAACACTGGAGGAGGAAGACTCGGACGGCGCGATCATTCGTGGAATGTTTGAGCGTGAGAACGAGCTATTCCGGGGTGGGAAAGCTTCCTGAGGTCGCAAGAAACATTCAGGAGTATTGGCGAGAGGAACCCCGTTCGCAGAAAAGTAGAACCCCGCCGAGGCGGGGTTCTACATTACGGAGCCTTTTGTCAGTCTCCCGAGACCGTCTCGCCATGGTCAGAAATCCAGGACCATTTACCATTTTCTTTCAGGCACACATCGGTCCAGCGCTCGGTTGAATAGCTCACCTCGCCGGTAGCCTTATCGGTGCTTTTCCCGGTAGTCAAATAAGTGATCACAGCGAAATTCCCACGCACGATTACCGACAGCGGTTTGAACAGGATCAGTTTGCTGGTTGAGCTGGCAAAGCTATCGGTAGCCATAGTCTTTCTATCGGCCTTGGAGGTAGGGACGGAGCCCGTGCCCCAGCCTACAAAGTCTTCGTGGAAGCAATTCGCGAAATCATCAGCGGACTGGGTGGATATACAAGGCTCTTCAAAGGCAAGTACTTCTTGCTGCTCTTTGCTCCAGTTGCCAGCGGAGGCCAGGATTGGCAGCAGTAGGGCGGGTAGCGCAAGCAGTTGCATTAGCTTTTTCATTATGCGTTCTCTCTTGTTGTTGTATTTTTCTAAAAGGACGAGTTAGCTGCACGAGCATCAAGCCTGGTGTCTTAAGAGGCGCCAGGAAACCAGCTGCAGCTTGTAGCTGGGTGTGCGGATTGGCTGGCCGTGTCCGGTTTCTGCGTGGTTGGGGGGTGTAGCGGTAAGCATGACCCCTCGAAGTGTTATTGGACTGAGTATAGGCGCTAGCAACGAAAAAGCGAGGATCGCAGGGATATTTCTGAAGCCAGATACGGTGCCGACCTCGACCTTGCCCAATCTGGGCCGGCACTATCGACAGTCGGATATACTGCTACTTCGGCTAGCTGGATAGGTTTTGAGCTGCATGCCAACCGTTCTTACGAACTCAATCGAGATTGACTGCACGCCCGACGCGCTCTACCGCTACGTTAGCCAGCCCTGGCGATGGCACGAGTGGCATCCAAACTCCATATCGGCCAGTTTCTCTGCAGATATTCTCCAAGTCGGTGACAGTTTTGACGAACAGATCGAAGTACATCCCTTATCGCCCTTGCCCTTTCGTTTCAGGCGCCAGACTCGCTATGAGGTGATTCAGGCCGATCCGTTCAAGTCGTGGGAAGTGCACGGCGAAGCGAGGGATGGCTGGATTCATATCCGTTACGAGTTGCAGCCTTCTTCGGGAGGAACAATATTCACCCGTACCTTGAGTTTCGATGTAACAGGCCTTAGTGCGCTGTTGATGCCATTACTGAAAAGTCGCATGGATGAGACTTCCCGCACCGCGCTGGCGACGCTGAAGGTCGTGCTGGAGGCGGGGTCAGATGATCAGTAGCCGGTTTGCGCAGACAGGCAGGTGTATTTGTTTTCGTTTGCAGTCCGCTTTCCCTTGTCGTCGGGGGTTTTGAATTTTGCCCGTAACAGGTGGCCCGTTGGGCTTGCCCGCCTCGTAAGATGGCCAATGCCTGGTGTCGACTGGCGAGGCCGAAAAATCAGGCATGCGCCGTCTATGGATTGGTGAGCGGGCTGCGAACTGCGCCAGGCGAGTCTTGCAGCGAGTGAGCCCGTCGGCGCATTATCGACCGAGGGAGTGGGATTCTCGCAAGGACGAATCCGGAGGAGGCATCCCATGAAAATATCCGCCATTGAGCTGTATCACGTATCGGTCCCGTTGAAACGTACTTTCTGGCCCACGTGGATTCCGGGTTACCCGCAAACGCACAACAATTTCACCCTGATCAAATTAACCACGGACGATGGCATTGAGGGGTATTCCGCCGGTGCAGCTCTCGGTGTTGAGAGGCAGGGACTGGGGGATCTCATCGGCGGTTACCTGCTTGGGGCCGATCCCGCTGACATAGAGGGGATACAGGACCTGCTAAAACAGGCTGGAATCCTCGGGTGGAGGAATTTCTGGATAGAGCCGGCTTGTTGGGACATCATCGGGAAAGGCCTTGGCAAGCCGGTCTATGAGGTCCTGGGAGGGAAGGCCAGGCCGATTCCCGTCTACTGCTCGACGGGAGAGATGCACGACCCTGAGCAAAGGGTCGACGAACTCCTGGCAATCAAGGAAAGAGGCTTCAAAACTGCAAAGCTGCGCGTGAAGAACATCGAATTGAAGGATGACATTCGACACATTGAAGTGGTCCGTAAGGGTATCGGTGATGACTTCGGATTAGGTGTCGACGCGAACCAGGGCTGGCTTGTCAGCATAGTGGACAAAATTCCCGCATGGGATTTGCGCCGCGCGATCGAATTTGCGAAAGCCTGTCACGCGAACGATATTGGCTGGTTGGAAGAGCCGCTGGATTCCAGGGACTACGCGGGCAATGCGGCGCTGAAAGCGGTATCCGAGGTAAAAATATCCGGCGCCGAGCTAAATTATGGCTGGGATGAAATAAAGATCATGTTCGAAAAGGATTGTTTCGACATCTACCAGCCAGATGCCACATTTGCCGGTGGTATCGCCCAGGTCATGAGAGTCATCGATGCTTGCCATGCGAATACCAGAGAGTTTTCTCCTCATACCTGGACCAACGGTATCGGGTTTTATGTGGGTTGGAACCTGGTGCTGGCCGATGACCGGAATAAACTGCCGCTGGAATATCCCCTTGAAGAACCGTCCTGGGTACCGGAATTCCGGGAAGGCATTATCGCGCCGGTGATTCCCGACAGCAGCGCCATGCTCCAGCCATTCACCAGGCCGGGGCTTGGATTTGAAATCGACAAGAAACTACTTGGGAAATACGGAAAACGATTTTTCAAGCTTACCGAGACCAGACAGAAGTGGAAGGTAATCAGGCAAAAAGGGCTGAAGACGGCCCTGGAGTTGAAGAAACGGAAAGAGAGTCAATAATCAATCTCGCCGTCTGATAGCAGCAAAAAACGAGGTTAGAAGAACAAAACCGGTCTTTTTCCGTCGCCATAAGGTTGCCAAGGCCGGGTTTTTTTACTAGGTTTACATGGAGATGTATCTTCTCTCGAGAGTCTCAAAAACCAGGAGGCAGTCATGGGACTACTAGGCAACCTGTTTGCACCAAAGATCGACTATCCATCCATCGACCCGAATAGCGCCGCAGCACAGCGTATTGCGGAGGTCGAGAGTCAACTTGAGGAGTTGGCTGGCAAGGTATCTGAGCGCCTGGAGGTGGTGCCCTCGGAACACGCAGCCTATGTTTTCATAGGCAAGCCGCCGTCGAAGTTCGGCCTGGCCTGGATTCATGACGGCAAGGTGAGCGGCCTGAACAACCTGGTGCAGGATCACGGCATGAAACCGCTGGAAGTGGAAAAGGTCGTGGATGAACTGCGTACTGCCTACGAAAGCGCAGCCGATGCCAAGCGTTATTGCGCCGAGGTTAAAAGCCGCAAGGTAGTAGTGACCCCGTCGGGACGTCTGGAAAACGCGGTTCACGAGATTATCGACCGTATCACGCATTAGCGGCGACAAGACTCCGCTGATAGCCATGGCGACCGCAGTCCGGATGGTCTGGATATTTGCTGTTCGCCATTTTATATGAAGTAATGCCGCGTGAATCCTTGCGGCACAGTGGTCTGTGGCTCTCTGTCCCGGGCCCGTAATCATGCCTGCCTTTAACTTTCCATCAACCTGGCTGCGCGGCCAGGCCGGTGCGGTTGCGCACAACTATCAGTTGCTATTGCTGAGGGATTCGACAAACTATGCGGCTGGCTTCGCATGGTTTGTGACAAGTTAATGGTCAAGGTGATTCCCTGGCCGGCATATACGGGTAACGCTTATGAAGTTTTCTAGATCCCTTCCCCTGATCCTGGCCGCCGGCCTGATATTCACTCCTGGCGGCCCGGCGTCTGCCGCTCCTACAAATCACACCCTTGGTTACGATGACCTCCTGGTATTGTTTGCCGACTGGCGCAGCTTCGAGTCACCACCCTTGCTGGATGGTGCGCCGGACTACACGAAAGAGCGGTTTGCCGCCCGGCAAGCGGCTTTCCTGGCGCTGAGGGAACGCCTGCAGGCATTTGACATCAGCGGATGGCCGATCCCACAGCAGGTGGACTGGCACCTGGTACGTGCCGAGATGAACGGCTACGACTTTAATCTGCGGGTGCTACAACCCTGGGCCCGAGATCCGGCTTTCTACAAAACCGTCTGGATGGAACGCAGCGATGTGCCCGCCCATGAAGGGCCCACCAACCATGCGGTAGTGGAAGTCTGGGCCTACAGCTTCCCACTGGATGGCCCGGCACGACAAAAACTGGTCTCGGAGTTGAGCGTCATACCACCCCTGATGCAGCAGGCGCAGACCAACCTGACAGGCAATGCCCGGGATCTTTGGATCACCGGTATACGCGACATACGCGGGCAACGCGCGGCGCTGGACCAGTTGGAATCCATGGTTGGTGACTCGGGGAGTGAGGACCTGGCACAGATCATTCAGACCTCCAGGGCTGCCACCGACGAGTTGCTAGCCTGGTTGGAAGCGCAGGCCGAATCCAAGACCGGTCCCTCAGGTATCGGCAAGGACAACTACACCTGGTATCAGCAAAATGTGCACCTGGTGCCGATGACCTGGGAAGACGAGGAAAGGCTGCTGAAGCGGGAGCTGGCCAGGGCCTGGTCGTCCTTGAAGCTGGAGGAACAGCGCAACCGTGACTTGCCACCGATGGTGGCGGCGGCTACACCGGCCGAATACGATGCTATGGCTAACGATGCGATAGAACGCATCATGAATTTCCTGCGTGACAAGGACATCCTCACGGTCACCGATTATATGGAACCGGCGCTGCGGGAACATGCGGGTTCGTTCGTGCCCGAGGACACGCGCCATTTCTTCTGGATTACTGCGCACTATGATCCGGCGCCATTGTTTACCCACTTCTATCACTGGTTCGAATTGGCGCGCATGGACCTGGAGCCGAGCCAGAGCCCGATCCGTCGCGGGGCCCTGTTGTACAACATTTTCGACAGCCGTAACGAGGGTACGGCCACCGGTGTGGAAGAAATGTTTATGCACGCAGGCCTATACGATGACAGCCCGCGTTCCCGTGAACTGGTCTGGATTCTGCTGGCGCAGCGGGCGGCCCGGGGCCTGGGATCGCTATACGCGCATGCGAATGAAATGACGATGGAGGAGGCCGGCCAGGTGCACATGGAGTGGACACCCCGCGGCTGGATGAAGACAGAGCCCGAGTTGCGGATCTTCGAGCAGCACCTGTATTTACGTCAGCCTGGCTATGGCACCAGTTATGTGACTGGCAAATACCTACTGGAGGAAACCCTGGCCGATTATGCCAGGCAGGTGGAGGAGCGCGGCGAGAAGTTCGAGCTGAGAGACTTCTTCGACAGACTCAACGCCATCGACAGCATCCCCATCTCGCTGGGTCGCTGGGAGATGACCGGGCTGGATGATCAGGTTCGCAATTAAATTGAATGACGGCGGGCTGTAGACAAAACCCTGTCCGGTCAAAATCTGATTTTGCGCTGCGTTCGAATCAGCCCGCTTGTATCACAATATTCAGAGCGCCCGGTGACAGGCGGTCGATAAAAAGTGCCGCTTACGTGAATGCCGGATTCGTTTGGCCGAAAATCAATACCTTTTCGTCAGTGACGCCAGGCAATCCTTGCTGCTCACGGAGCAGGGTGGATCCCAGTGTTTTCGCCAGGGCAATGCTGGGTTCATTGCCTTCGAGTATGACGTGTACCAGGCTTGGCCAGCCCAGGGTGGTGAAGACATAGTCGATTGACGCCCTTGCCGCTTCGGCGGCGTAGCCCTTACGTCTATGGTCGGGCGAAATAGTCCAGCCGACTTCCGGTTCGGGCCAGCCCTCCGGGTACCATGGGCCGACCCGTCCTACCCAGTTACCGGATTCCTTGTGTTCCAGTGAGAAAAACCCGTAGCCCCTGATGGACCAGTGACCGATAACGGCGGCCATATTTCTCCATGCTTCAGCACGGCTCATGGGTTTTGTCGCCAGGTATCGAACGGTTGATTCATCGGCCATGGATCTGGCCCACGCCTCAAAATCACGTTCGGGATCGATTGGGCGAAGTATCAATCGCTCTGTCTCAATGATCATAGTCTGGTTTCCGTTCCATCAAATAAGGGGACAGCAACCCAATAAGGGGACAGCAACCCTAACTATTTGGTGAATTCTCGTCGGTCACCTCGACCGCCTTGCTTTTGGAGCAGGTTTTCAGAGACAACACCGACAGGCAGCCCAGCCCTATCATTCCCAATGCCGCTATTCTGGGTGAACCCGCCGGTACGAAAAACCAGATTGAACTCCCGCCTACCACCAGCATCATCCCCAGGGCCAGGCACTTCACGTTGAGCGTAACACAGTGTTTGTTCTCCCAATCCTGCAAGACCGGGCCGAACAGCGAGCTATCGAGTAGCCAGCGGTGCAAACGCGGAGACGACCTGGCAAAGCAAAACGCGGCCAGCAGCACGAATGGCGTGGTCGGTAGCAACGGTACTGCGACACCTATCAGTGCTACCAACAGGAGCAACAGACCAATAATCGTCCAGATGCTCACACCGAGCTCCGGTCGTTACTGTCAGGCAGGATCATCGACCACTTCTGTGTCAGAAAAGAAAATCGGGGTCGAATCGCGATGTATCCGGGAATCCGGATTCGACCCCGGTGGTAGATAACTGCTAGGCAATCGAACAGCTCATATCCTGTCCGCAGCACAACGGTGACTTGATCTTGCCGTGACCGTTCGGACACTTGGAAATCTGCACTTCGACGCCACTGTCCAGTTTCAAGGTGTCATTTTCCAGGGGCGCATCACATTTCCCGCAGGTTGCGTTCACACTCATGCCGCATTTCTTACATTCGTACGTTGCCATTCTTCTTTCCTCCAGAGCTAAATCAATATTTGCTATTTGTCTTCGGTGGCGTCTTCTTTTGTCAGCTTGGTTGTCGCTTGATCAAGATCCTCAATGGTAGCACTGGATGGTGGTGTTTCCCGTTGCAATCTTGCCGCTACTGTTTCCACCTCGCGCATAACCCGCAGCAGGTTCTGGCCGGCCAGTTTGCGCAGGTCTGCATCGCTCCAGCCGCGGCAGATCAGGGCGGCAAACAGTCGCGGGAAGCCGGACACATCCTCCAGTCCGATAGGCCCGTCAGGCATGCCCCAGTAGTCGCTGCCCAGGCCGATATGATCAATACCGGCCACGTCACGTACATGCTCAATATGCGCGATCAGTTGGTCAAGGGTGGCGCGCTTGGCGCCGTGTTCGGCGTCATAGGCCAGCCAGGCCTTGCGATATTCACTGATCAACTCCAGTGATCCGGCGGTGTCCCACAGGGTTTCCTCCATGTCCCACACTTCCTGGGACAAGAATGAGGGTACGAAAGTCACCATCACCAGGCCGCCGTTATCCGCGACCCGCTTGAGCACGTCGTCCGGCACATTGCGCGGATGATCCACCAGCGCCCGCGCAGCCGCGTGGGACCAGATGACGGGCGACTGGGTTACGTCCAGCGCCTGGTGCATGACGGCGGGAGAGGTGTGCGCCAGGTCTACGATCATGCCGGTCCGATTCATCTCCTTGATCATGGCTCGACCGAAGGGCGTGAGTCCGCCATGAAGCTGTTCCCCCAGGGCCGCATCCACCCAGTCCAGGCTGACGTTGTGGGTCAGGGTCATGTAACGCACGCCAAGCTCGTAGAAAGAGCGCATCGCGCCCAGCGAGTTGTACAGAGCATAGCCGCCTTCCATGCCAAGTAGCGAAGCAATCTTGCCAGCCTTGAATACGCGCTCAATATCGTCAGCTGTCAGCGCCAGTTCAAAGGTGTCGGGGTAAGCCTTGATGATTTGCCGCGCGATATCGATCTCTTCCATTTGCACCCGGCCGTAGTCGATCGGGTCTATCTCACCCGGAATCCATACGGACCAGAACTGTGCGCCGACGAGCCCCGCGCGCAACCTGGGAATATCGGTATCCCCCTCGATATTGCCCTCCAATCCATAAGCGCGCACGTCACCGCCGGTGGCCTCACGGATCACCCAGGGCAGGTCGTTGTGCCCATCGATCAACGGCGTGGATTGCAGCAAGGCTCGTGCCTGGACCAGCGCTGCGCCATCAGGATTGCAGCTGGCATCCTGCTGGGCCTGGGCAGTCATGCAAATACCCAGCAGCAAGCTGAGCAGCATGGTTGGACGGGTAATTGTGTTCAATCGGTTTTACTCCGCGGTATGGTGCTTTAGTGTAACCGTCACCAACGGTTTTGACAGCCATTAGGCTCCCCGATCAGGTAAGCGGCGCCAATGGCCATACATTGGTCAGGAACTGCCGTGGGTGGCTGTGGGAGCGCGCGTTCGAAACTCGCTCTATTGCGAATAGGGTGCGGTGGACCCAAATCGTCTGCCAGCCCGATTCCGGGTCACTCCCGTGTGCTGCATTACAGTACTGGAAAATTGCGACTATTGGCACTGCCTTCTGTCTGCTCGCAAACCAAATAGGAAGAATGTCTGTCTATTGCCTTCGC
>JAPHSC010000248.1 GCA_026193125.1 Gammaproteobacteria bacterium | reverse complement strand
TCCAGCTGGGCTGATTGTGGAAAGCGCCTCATGCGGACCGCGTGTTCCAGTACCTCGCCGTCACCGTTGAGTTGTGGACCGCTATCGCTGCCCGTAATGCTGACTACGTTCAAATACAGGTCCGGGGCCAGACGCCGGTTCAGGCGGATTTCTTCGTGGCAGAACCATTCCCTTGATTCGAGGCTGGAGAAATCCAGGAATCCGAAATTCACAGGCTTCTTGATCTTGTAGGCGTAGGACCCCGCCAGAATAATCCAGGAGATATGCGTTTCGAGCAACTCAGGCTCAATATCGGGCCCGAGTCGGCCAGGTGCCAACAGCGCATGGACCCGATCTCGAGCGAGTTGAAATTCGACAGATGTAGTCACGCGAAATTTCCAGCCGTACAAGTGGGGATTCTCTCAATTCGCCGACCGATACCGCATTGGGGATAACCGAGGGTGCGCGGGGTCACGGATAGCGGCATTATTTGGACAGGAACTCCGGATCGGATATCACTATGACGAGCATGTCCCTGATAGACATGGCGTTTCTGCTGGTTGAAACGGATAGCAGCCCCAAGCATGTCGCCGGCTTGCAGGTATTCCGCAAGCCTTCGAATGCGGACTCGGATTACCTTGATCGCTTATACGAAATCTGGCTTGCCAGCCCGGTCAGCCCGCCCTTTGACCAGGTACCTGCATACAGGCTGTGGCTGCTGCCACACTGGGAGAGTGCCTCTAACTTCAACCTGGCCGAGCACATTTTTCGCCACCATTTGCCGGCCCCGGGTGGCAAGGGTCAACTGACCAAATTGGTTGGCGAGCTGCATTCGGCCAGGCTGAGAACCGATCGCCCGCCCTGGGAATGCCATATCCTGGATGGGCTGGCAGGTGGGCGATTTGCCGTGTATTTCAAAATTCACCACGCCTACGGGGATGGACTCAAGATCGGAGACTGGCTCGGCAGACCCTTGAGCCGACGCAAGCGTGAATTCCCGAAGTTTGCCTATTGGCAAACACCGGATGGCGCCGTGCCAAAGGTCCAGGTCGGGCCCCTGGGCATGCTGTGGCAGCAGTTGGCGGCGGTTCCCGGAATTTCCGCAATGGGCTTGCGTCAGGGACTGAAATGGCTGGGAGTGGCGCGCAACGGGTCGGCCCCACCTTTCAGTGCACCCAGGACGGTGCTGAATGCGCGCCTGGGTCCATCGCGCGGTGTGGCGTTGCTGCGATTCCCCCTGCCGCGACTGCGCAATATAGCGCAACTGCATGCCTGCACTGTAAACGACGTGGTGCTGACACTTTGCGGCCGTGCCTTGACAGCCTACCTGGCCAGGCGCGGCCATCTGCCTGCGCAATCCCTGGTGGCCGAGGTCCCGGTGTCCTTACGTTCTGACTCGGAACAGGGGTCGGAGGGTAACAGGGTGACCCTGGCGCTGGTTACGCTGGCTGGCCAACAGGCGGATCCGATTGCACAAATGCTGGAGGTGCACCGGGCCTGCAACGACGCCAAGGCCGAGGTTCATGGGATCTCAAAGACGGCCATGAAGGGCTACACCACTCTGTTGGCGGGGAGCGTCCTGGTGGCCGAGGCGGTGGGTCTGGGTATGTCAATTCCGCCCCTGGGCAACGTGCTGATATCCAATGTACCTGGTGACCCGCACAGGCATTACATGGGTTCTGCGGCCCTGTTGGAGGCTTACCCGGTCTCAACACTTATGCCCTCAGTGGCACTGAACATCACGGTTTACAGCTACGCCGGTTCGCTGTTCGTTGGTGTGGTTTGCGATCGTGACGTGGTGCACGATTTAGCCCGGCTGGCCGCGCTAATGCGCAAGGCATATCGGGAACTGGTGTCCGCTGCTGACCCGGTCTGAGTTGGCGTTTATTCGGTTGCGATAACAATCGGCTCGACGTTCTTGCGATTGGCAGTCCGCTTTTTTGTCTGCGGTGCGCGCCGCTTCACATACTTATAACGCTGCCTCAAGCGCAGGAGACACTCATCAAAGGTCTGGCTGATGATTGTCGTGTTATGTACCCTTGCCATTTTTGGCCAGGCTGCCCGACGACCGGCCATGATGAAATCCTGTATTTCTTCGTGCGTAGGATTTGAAAAAATCTTGAGCAAGTCGCTGAGATTGCGGTCCGGATATATGGTGACATCGCCACTGTAGGTCTGAGTAGCGACTGCATGGGCCTTATTCACCAGGGCATTCAGCGGTGCGAAATCAAAATGCCGACGGGCCAGGTCGAGCACATGCTCCACCTGAATCATGGGCACGGAGAACATGAGTTGGCGCAAAAACGGTACCAGGCCCTTGCGCAGATCCTCCTCGCGGATAAACGGCACTACGTGGGGGTTGGTTTGACTGACCACGTAGTGATTGACGTTATGCATGCGGCTGACCCGTTCCTTGGGGACGTCTCCATGCACTGAGCCGTCAATCCAGAGGCTGCGCTTCATGTGGGGTACAGTCTTGCCTTCAAAATTCTTGGCCTTCAGTTGCACCGGCGGGAGCAGGCCCGGGATCGCTGTACTCGCCATGACTGCGCTACGCACATACACGTTCGGCGCGGTAAGGTAATTGAGCAAACGCGGAAACTGGTTGTGTTCAGCGGGCGACACCGAGATATTAATAATGCGGTTGGTGCGCTTGTATGCCTCCAGGAAGGTCAGCCGTTTCACATTCCGGTTAACTGTCTTTGACAGCGTTTGTGGATCCAGAAATCCTTCGCCCTTGAGGATGGACTGGACGCCCAGGGTGTGGGCCCACTCCAGGTCCATCTTGCCAGGCTGAAAAATCATCTCCAGTTGGCGATCCGTATTAGTCCCGACCACGCCCGCTACCAGGGCACCCGCGCTTGAGCCGGTGATTACCCTGGGTAATAACCTGTGTTCCCAGAGCTCCTTGATGACCCCCATGTGGAACAAGCCGAGCGTGGCCCCGCCACTTAGCAGCAAGGCGGAGCGACCAAAGCTCTGCGCCGCGCGCTTGAAAAACTCCAGCTTCTTGCTGGGAGGGAATCCCTTGATCTCGGTGTCGCAGAGATAATTCAGGGCGCTCCTGACTTCATGCAGATAGTCAGTGATCAGGTACTTGGTGCCGGCCTTGGCGGCCATATACAAGGCCGGATTGGCCATGTTGGCCAGGTTCCCGTGCAATTCCTCGCGCAAGTAGAACACCAGGCGGGGGATATCATGTGCCTTCAACAATTTTTTCAGTAATCGTGTCCGCGATGCGAGAAGTTCATTGTCGTAGTCCTTGCTTTCAACCTTACTCTGCCACTCGATCATCCCGCTGGCCTGGTCATGGGCCTGGGCTGCTGTGAGCCATTGCTGGTAACTGGTGGCTGCCCCCATCTCCTTTTCGGCCTCCAGGGTCTGCCGTATCAGTTCGCGGCGTGCTTTGGAACTTCGCATTGCAGAAATCAAAAACATATAAAAATCATATAGATAATTGTATTGCCATGACGGTTATCAGGCGCTTTGTCGTATCTGGCCTGATTCTTGTGGGTAACACCAGCCCAAGTCTGCCACAAAGCCCCGAAATTGGCATATGCAAAGGCCGCAATGGCGGAGGATATGGTTGGTGGGGGCAGGATCTGATAGCGTGACTGCTTTGGCAAATTGTAAGGATCCAACTCCTTGTCAGCAGTGATTACGGTGAATCAACGCTTTTGCGGACCTCCTGATTCCGGTAACGGTGGGTATGTCTGTGGCTTGTTGGGCGGCCGCTACCCGGGCGCTGCAGAGGTCACTTTGCGCTCGCCACCGCCCCTGGGTCGCCCCATGCGTGTTCTTGGCGATATTGGGTCCGGTTTTCGATTACTGGATGGAGAACAGGTAGTGGCCGAGGCATGCGCGGCCCAGCTGGAACTGAGCGTGCCGGCATTGCCGGATTGGCCGTCAGTAAAGGCGGCCGGGCAACGGTACGCTGGATTCCAGAAGCATCTCTTCCCCGGTTGTTTTGTGTGCGGTCCCCGGCGCGAGCCTGGCGATGGACTGAGAGTGTTTGCCGGTCAGGTGGCAGGCACCGACATCCTGGCTGCACCCTGGACCCCTGGCCCGGAGCTTGCAGATGAGAACGGCAGGGTCAGGCCCGAGTTTATCTGGGCCAGCCTGGACTGTCCTGGATACTTTGCGGTGGCAGCCTCGGCCCAGCCCATGTTGCTGGGCAGGTTGACACTGGAATGCGAACGGGAGCTGCACAGCGGCACGGATTGCAGCGTGCTGGCCTGGACCTTGGGGCAGGATGGGCGCAAGTACTACGCGGGCACCGCCTTGTTTGATCGTGAGGGCCGTCGAATAGCCAGGGCCAAGGCGGTCTGGGTGGCGCTGCGCGACTAGCGCCAGGCCGGGACTGGCGAAATGCGGTGCTGTCGTGGCATGGTTGCGTGGACCGCGTCTGCGACCCCCGGTCAGGGAGATCATACGAGTGAAGGCAAACATGACTACCCACCATTATCGTGCCTGTCACTTGTGTGAGGCTTTGTGCGGTGTGGAGATCCTGATTGAGAATGGCAAGGTGGCGACAGTCCGGGGTGACAAGCGTGATCCTTTCAGTCACGGTCACATTTGCCCGAAGGCGGTAGCCCTGAAGGATCTGCACGAGGATCCCGATCGCCTGCGCCGGCCACTACGCAAAGTTGATGGGCAGTGGCAGGAGTGTGGATGGGACGAGGCCTATCAGGTGGTGGCTGCGCAACTCGCCCAAATCGCTGGCGAGCATGGCCATGATGCGGTGGCGGTATACCTCGGAAATCCAAATGTCCACAACTGGGGCATGATGACCCACGGACCCAATTTCTATGGTCTGCTAAAGACCAGGAATCGCTACTCCGCAACATCGGTGGATCAGTTGCCGCACCAAATGGTGTGCTATCTGATGTACGGGCACCAGTTCATGGTGCCGGTGCCGGATGTTGACCGCACTGCGTATCTGCTCGTGATAGGCGGAAACCCCGTCGCTTCCAACGGAAGCCTGATGACAGTGCCAGATTTTCGCGGACGCTTGAAGGCGCTGCACAAACGTGGCGGCAAGCTGGTAGTGGTGGATCCTCGCCGCACTGAAACGGCCGAGCTTGCCGACCGACACCTGTTTATACGACCCGGCACTGACGCATGGTTCTTGTTTGCCCTGCTCAACGTCATCCTGGAGGAAGACCTGGGCGATCGGTCAAGCTGCCAGGATTTTCTCAAGGGGTGGGACCAGGCTGTGGATGCGCTGCGCCCGTTTACAGTTGAGTTGGCCGAGCGAGTAAGCGCTGTTCCTGCTCAGGCAATTCGAGAGCTGGCGCACGATCTGGCCGAAGCTGATGGGGGGGTGTGCTACGGACGCATGGGGGTATCGGTTCAGCGCTTTGGAGGTCTTTGTCAGTGGGCTATCCAGCTCATTAACATTGCTACTGGCAATCTGGATCGACGGGGCGGTTGCATGTTCAACCTGCCGGCGCTGGACCTGGTAGCCGGACCCAATAATCGGCCCGGTCATTTCAATCTTTGGCAGAGCCGGGTGCGCGGATTGCCGGAGTTTTCGGGCGAGCTGCCGGTTGCGGCCCTGGCCGAGGAAATACTGACAGCGGGCGAGGGGCAGGTGAGGGCGCTGATCACCGGCGCGGGTAATCCAGTGCTCTCTACCCCCAATGGGCAACAACTGGATCGTGCGCTGGCAGGTCTTGAATTCATGGTTTCAGTCGATTTTTACCTGAATGAAACAACTCGCCATGCCGACATCATCCTGCCGCCGACTTCGCCCCTGGAACACGATCATTATGACTTGGCGCTGAGCGTGTTTGCGGTGCGCAACATCGCGCG
Source organism: Gammaproteobacteria bacterium (assembly GCA_026193125.1). GTDB lineage: Bacteria > Pseudomonadota > Gammaproteobacteria > Steroidobacterales > BM003 > CAKZML01. The sequence continues at coordinate 6,322 of JAPHSC010000248.1, read as the reverse complement.
CTATAACGCCCCGGCCTTTGACAAGCCCGAGGGCGCCATGCACGACTGGGAGATCATGAGCGCGCTGGGTGAGCACCTGGCCGCGGCTCTTGGGGTCGCGCCCCGCCCGGTATATCCGCCTACCACCATACTGGATATGGGTCTTAAGGCAGGACCCTACGGCAAGGCCAAGGGTCAGTTGCCAGGCCTGGATTTTGCCAGCCTTGCGGCTGCGCCCCATGGCATAGACCTGGGGGCTCTCAAGCCTTGCCTGCCCGGCCGCCTGGTTCACGAGGACAAGAGTATTGATTGCGCTCCGCCTTCATTGCTTGCCGATATACCCCGTCTGTTGCAGGCGCAGGAAGATTCCGCTCACACGGACCTGCTGTTGATAGGCCGAAGGCATGTACGCAGCAATAATTCCTGGATGCACAACTTCCGCCGGCTGACCAAGGGCAAAGCGCGCCACCAGCTGATGATGAATCCCGAGGATGCGGCCAGGCTGGCTCTGAAAAGCGGGCAGCGCGTGAGAGTGAGTTCACGAGTCGGAGAGGTTTCGGTGGAACTGGATGTCAGTGATGCGGTGATGCCCGGTGTGGTGAGTCTGCCTCACGGCTGGGGTCACGGCCGCGCGGGTACCCGCATGCGGGTGGCCGACAGGACCCCCGGTGTATGCGTGAACGATCTGACCGATGACCAGGATGTGGACAAGTTGTCTGGCAACGCGGTACTCAATGGGGTGCCGGTAACGGTAGTCGGGCTTGGTAGCTGAACCGTACGTAGTCCAATCGACATCGGGTAGTGTGCAAGGGGTGCAGGACCCGTGGCATTCGTCCTTGCCAGAAGTGGGAGAGTAACGATGTTGCGATATGCGCTGGCCTGGCTGGGCCTGGCAGTGCTGGCCATCTTGAACGGCAGCTTGAGAGTCCTCACCTACGGTAAGCTGATGCCGGAACTGGCGGCCCACCAGCTGTCCACTGTCACTGGCATCTTGCTGGTTGGCTATACGGTGGTGTTATTGCATCGCAGGTGGCCCATACGTTCCTCGAGTCAGGCGATCGCCATCGGCTGCATGTGGCTGTGTATGACGATTATCTTCGAATTTGGTTTTGGTCATTACCTTATGGGCCACAGCTGGGCCAGGCTGCTGCATGACTACAACCTGATGCGCGGCAGGGTCTGGTCGCTGTTCCTTTTGTGGCTGGCGCTGGCCCCATGGTGGGTATACCGACGCCAGACGCCGGCGAGGCGAATATGACTGGCGCTCACGAGCAGCGGTCACATAACAGTGACGTCGAGTGCAGTAGGTAATCTCGCGAGTCAAGATCTTTACCGGCCCGGCAACGCAGTGGCTATAACCTGAACCAGCCTGTTATAGTCTGTAGCTGATCGGTCGCTCCCGCGGCGTGAACCGTTGGGTTGCAAAAATTACGGGGGAGGCTTCCATGGATTGGGCTAATGCGATAGATCTGGCGCGTTTTCAATTTGCGTTCACGATTACATTCCACTTTCTCTTGCCGGCGTTTTCGATAGGACTGGCCAGTTACCTCGCTGTGCTGGAGGGACTCTGGCTGTTGACCGGTCGGTCGATCTACCTGGACACGTTCAAATTCTGGCTGAAAATATTTGCCGTGGCCTTTGGCATGGGTGTGGTGTCCGGATTAGTCATGAGTTACCAGTTCGGGACCAACTGGAGCGTTTTTTCCGACAAGACCGGACCGGTGCTCGGCCCGCTGATGGGCTACGAAGTGCTGTCCGCATTTTTTCTCGAGGCAGGCTTCCTGGGCGTCATGTTGTTTGGCATGAAGAAAGTGGGCAAGCGTCTGCATTTCCTGGCGACCTTGCTGGTGGCCGTGGGCACCGCCTTCTCCGCTTTCTGGATTCTGAGCGTGAACAGCTGGATGCAAACCCCCGTGGGTTACACGTTTAACGACGTAGGTCAATTTGTACCTGACGACTGGTGGGCCATAGTGTTCAACCCGTCTTTTCCCTATCGCTTTGTGCACACGGTCCTGGCCGCCTACCTGACCACGGCATTTATCGTCGGTGCGGTCGGTGCCTGGCACCTGCTGCGAGACAATCAAAACGCCATTGCCCGCTTGATGTTTTCCATGGCTATGTGGATGGCTGTGACGGTGGCGCCAATCCAGATCCTGGCCGGCGACATGCACGGCTTGAATACCCTGGAACACCAGCCTGCAAAAATTGCGGCCATGGAAGGGCATTTCGAAACGCATGCAGGTGCACCGCTTATCCTGTTTGGTTTTCCAGATCAGGCGGCTGGGGAGGTTCACTATGCGCTTGAAATCCCGAAACTTGGCAGTCTGATCCTGACGCATGAGATGGACGGCGAAGTAAAGGGCCTGGAAGAGTGGCCTCGCGAGGACTGGCCTGCGGTGGCCATCGTGTTCTGGAGTTTCCGGGTCATGCTTGCCATGGGCTTCGCGATGTTGGGGCTTGGCCTGGTAAGCCTGTTCCTGCGCTGGCGCGGTGCGCTTTTTGATCGGCCGTGGATGCTGCGGATTGCCGTGCTCATGGGACCCTCTGGTCTGTTGGCAGTCGTGGCCGGTTGGATAGTGACCGAAATGGGGCGGCAACCGTATACCGTCTATGGGCTGCTCAGGACGGCCGACTCGGTGTCGCCACTGGCTGCACCCGCAGTGGCGGGCTCCCTGCTGGCGTTCATTGTTGTGTATTTCTTTGTGTTTGGCGCAGGCATCTTTTATTTGCTGCGTATGATGGGCAAGACGCCGGTTTCCGGCGACCACGGTCCTGATGCAATGTTGCCTGTCCGGGCCGCCGCCATGGCCCTGGCTCCTGCTGCAAGCCAGCGACCGAACCCGGTGGGCGGGAAGGGGGATTTATGATGATCGATTATCCTCTGGTATGGGCAGGATTGATCGGCTTCGCCGTGCTGGCCTACGTATTGCTGGACGGCTTTGACCTGGGAATCGCGTTGATTTATCCCTGGCTGGGTGGTGAAGCCGAGCAGGATATCGCCATGAACTCGGTAGCACCGGTATGGGACGGTAATGAGACTTGGCTTGTGCTGGGAGGTGGTGGCTTGTTCGCCGTTTTTCCTTTGGCCTACTCGATCATCATGCCCGCTTTGTATGCGCCACTGATAGCCATGCTGTTGGGGCTGATACTCCGTGGAGTCGCCTTTGAGTTTCGCTGGCGCACCGTACGGGGCAAATTTGTGTGGAACTGGGCCTTTACCATCGGTTCGCTGGTGGCGTCCCTTTGTCAGGGCATCATGCTGGGCACCCTGGTGCAGGGTATTGCGGTGGAAGGTCGTGCTTACGCCGGCGGCTGGTGGGATTGGTTTACACCGTTTAGCCTGGCCTGTGGTGTGGCAATGGTGGTGGGCTATGTCTTGTTGGGAGCGACATGGCTGGTGCTCAAGACCGAGGGTGATCTTCAGGCCTTTGCCCGCAGGGTTGCCTGGTACGCGGGCATTGGAACTCTCGCACTCATCGGCATCGTCAGCTTGTGGACACCCATGTTGCAGCCGGAATACATGCAGCGTTGGTTTGGTTGGCCGGCGCTACTGTACGTCGCTCCGGTTCCTCTGCTGGTTCTGGCAGCAGCCACAAGCATGTTCCTGGGTTTGCGACGAGGGTACGACGCGCAGCCGTTTATTGCCGCTAATGCACTGTTCATTTTGTGCTACATCGGTCTGGTGATCAGCTTCTATCCCTACATCGTGCCACCCTCGGTTTCTATCTGGCAGGCGGCGGGTCCCGATAGCAGTCTGAAGTTTTTGCTGGTCGGAGCAGTGGTCCTGATTCCCATTATCGTTGTCTATACTGCGCATGCTTATTGGGTGTTCAGGGGTAAGGTGGATCCAGCCGTGGGCTACCATTGAACGTGGATCAGGCGGACCACGGAAACATGCTTAAAAGGCTGGTCTGGTTCGTGGCCATTTGGGCGGCAAGTGTGACGGCTTTATGGCTGCTTGCGCTGATTTTGCGTAGCCTGCTCAAGTGAAGGGTCTATTGCAGGTTTACCTGGCGCTGCGGAGAGTTTCTGCGAGAGTAGGGCGATGATAAAAATAACGTTATTGGTATTATTGTTTACAGCGCTGGCAGCGTGTTCGGCCATACCCTTGCACGAGGATGCCGGCGCCATTCAGCTGCACTGGGTAGCCCCTGACCTGTCCGGGTGCGAGTTCAAGGGCGAGATAGTGGGCTCCCAGGGAAGCTGGTACGATTTCTGGATAATAAGTAACGCCTCTCTTACGCACGGCGCCCTGAATGATTTGAAAAATGCCGCCATGGCGCAGGGGGGGAATGTCGTGGTGGCACTTCGTTTTCAGGATTTCGCCACCTCGGTGACCTTCCTCGGCCAGGCCTATGCCTGCCCGGCGGACGTAGTCAAAACTTTGCGTTAATATTCGAAACATAATTTCCTTGAAGAATTAGAGGTCCGGTTGTACTCCCCTTTTCCCAGCCAGAACCCAAAATAAAAAAAGGATTGAAATATGGAAATTCTTTGGCCCGCCTTCGGTATGTTTGCCCTGACCTCTGCGGTGGCAATTGGACTGGTAACCAAGCGTTTTCGGGCGGTGGCACAAAAGCGGGTGAATCCTGCCTTCTATAAACTTTATCGCGACGGCCAGGAGCCCGAGGATGTCGCGGTATTCACGCGTCATGTCACCAACCTGTTTGAGCAACCTGTACTGTTTTATGCCGTGATTGTCATGGCCTTTGCCACTGGCCTGGGCGGGGGTGCGATGGTGGGCGTCGCCTGGGCCTATGTAGCTGCCCGCTATGTGCACTCTGTAATTCATCTGTTTGGGAACAATGTGCTTCGGCGGCTCCAGGTTTTCGCCCTAAGCTGGGTGGCCCTGGCGGCCCTGTGGATCATGCTGGGTCTGCGTATGGCTGGTGGCGCTTGACACCGGCCGTCTCCTAACATACGAAATAATGCGAATTTACTGGCGACAAACAGCCAGGCCGAGAGAGTGTCTACCGATAGAACTAAAATATCCGGAGAAAAAACCATGAATCGCTACGCTGAATTGGCTGGACGAATATTGATGTCATTGATCTTTCTTGCAGCAGGGATGAACAAGATCACCGGGTATGCCGGTACCCAGGGTTATATGGAATCCATGGGTGTGCCGGGAATATTGCTGCCACTCGTGATCCTGGTTGAGTTGGCTGGAGCCGTGGCGCTCATCCTCGGTTATCGCACCCGCCTGTTCGCCTTCCTGCTGGCAGGTTTCTGCGTCTTGAGTGGGGCCCTGTTTCACAACAATTTTGCCAATCAGATGGATATGATCATGTTCATGAAGAACTTGGCCATGGCGGGCGGATTCCTCGTGCTGTTTGCCCACGGTGCTGGCGAGCTTAGTCTGGACAAAAAGCTTGGCAAGGGTTCCCAGAGCCTTGGCAACATGCGCTGAAGGCCCGGTCTGTGCACCAGCCTGGGGCGGCCCGGGAAAGGCGCCAGGCCCTGGGGCATCTCTGACTGTTCAAGGCTTTCTTTGCTGAGCCTGGAAATCGAGCTTTGAAGACACCAGCGTTTCTGCTCGCACTCCTGTGTAATCGGCGTCTTGAATCTGAATTGTTTCGCTTACAATGCAGGCTCATCCGGGATGAATCCGTGGTCGCCTCAATATTCAGGGAAATTCAAGCATGTTTTGGCTGTCTATTGCATTATTGGTCGGGGCCAATGTGGCCTACCATATTTGTCAGAAAATGATTCCCGCGCCGGCCAGCCCGGTGGTGTCGGTAGTCATTACCTTTGCGGTGGCGACCCTGGCCTCCATTGCGCTGTTGCCGGTATTCCTGCCCGATGGCGGTATTGTGGCGGAACTGCGGAAGCTGAACTGGGCCAGCGTCGTTCTCGGCCTCACCATCATCGGTATAGAGGTGGGCTTCTTGCTGCTTTATCGTAGCGGTATGCAAATCAGCCTGGCCTCGATATTTGTCAACGCCCTGGTGGCGCTGTCACTGGTGCCCGTGGGGATACTTTTTTTCAAAGACAGGCTCCTGGGCACCGACCTGCTTGGCATTGGACTATTACTGGCGGGAATCTACCTGATTGCCAACCGATGATCGCTTGTACTAAGGAGAGGAGATTGTGGCTGCAAACGTAGCTCCTGAGGTTATGGCGTACTTTGCTCAGCTGGCCGAGCCACGTCGGCAGCGCCTGCTCGCCCTGCACGAGGCGATCTTGCAAGCCTATCCCTCGGCTCGAGTCGATATGGCGTATCGCATGCCTACCTATCAATATCAGGAAGGATGGGTGGCGCTGGCCAATCAGAAACAACACATTTCCCTGTATACCTGCGGCTATCACCACATCCAGGCATTTAAAGCCGCGAATCCGGGGG
>JAPHSC010000114.1 GCA_026193125.1 Gammaproteobacteria bacterium | reverse complement strand
ACGGCAAAGCGCGGCTCATCCATGATCCCGGTGTCGATACCCTTCAGCCACTGGTCAAACCAGCGCACTGCCTCGTGTCGCCATTCCATGCCTGGCTCGGGGTAGGGCTCATTGGGAAAGGCGTGGGACCAGGCGCCGATCATCGCCTTCACCGGACCTTTCAGCTCCGTGAGCATACGGGGCAGGGTGTCCCGGTAGCCATCGTACCAACCACCGATGAAAAAGCTGGGAATCTTGATCTGCTCACGGCGATCACGCAGTGAGCCGCGATCCCAGAAGGCACCGTCCCGTTGCTGGCGCTTATAGGTCATCATCCAGGGCTGGGTGTCGAAGCGATCGCGAAAGTAGGCCTCGTCAATCACATAGTCCGGGGCGCCGGGGCGGGCGTTGTCCAGGTCCTGGCTCATCTCCCAGGAATCCAGGTGCATGATGCCGTCCATGTAATGCACGTCATCCTGATACAGATCGTCGGTGGCATGCAGGGCGATGATGGCCTTTAAGGCCGGCGGGTTGCGCCCCGCCATCTGGATGGAGTTGAAGCCGCCCCAGGAAATGCCGAACATACCCACGTTGCCGTTGGACCAGGTTTGTTTCGAAAGCCAGTCGATGACGGTTTCGCCGTCCACCTGCTCAATATCCGAGTACTCGTAGGGAATGAGTTTTCCCTCGCTGTTGCCGGTGCCACGAATATCCACCCGGGCCACCACGTAGCCACGCTCGACAAAATACGAGTACAGGGACCAGTTGCGTGAGCGGGCTTCGGTCTTGCGGTAGGGTAGGTATTCCAGGATCACGGGGAACTGCTCGCCCGCGACATCGCCTGCCGGCATGTACAGGTCAGCGGCCAGGCGAACCCCGTCAGGCAGCGTGATCCACGCCTCTGTCATTTCAACCTGGTATTGCGGCGCCGAGGCGGGCTGGGCGGCTTGCAGGGAAACAGCCGTCAGTTGCAGCAGCAAAGCCGCCACCAGGAGGCTGACCGCGCCTGCAAGATAATTTCGAGTCCTCCGCATACGCTTCACTCCGTGTTCTTTTCCTTTGCCATGCAAAGGCTGAGACATGTTTAATCGGCGACAGTAGAACACGGAGAAGCCCGTCCGGTCCACGGTGAGCATAGCGCATGAAAGTTCCAGGAAACCGGTCAGGCCAGTGCGCCGGGCCAGAGAGCAAAATCCGGGAGGTATCCGGCCGCTGGAGTGCTGATTGTGAAGGGGTCGCAAGCAGATGTTTGTGAGGACTAGTGAAGATCCAGGTCAGTGACCGCTATCGGCCAGTTCTGGCCATTCGTGCGGCGCAGGTTGCTGGCTGCTCAACGGGATTCAGTGGATTCCCGGTTCCGCCGCCGAACGTACGCACTTAGCTCTTCCACCAAGATAAAGAGTCCAGTTTCTTTCAAAAGCTCTACTAGTTTTTTGATACGCGCAATAGCCTGGCGCGGCGCCGGTCGGCACCTAGTACCTCGACCTGGTGCCCATTCCAATCGATGGAATCGCCGACGACGGGGATACGCTCGAGTGTCTCGGTCACTAAGCCGCCGATCGTCGATACCTCTATGCTCGGGTCCCACGTGGTACCGAGCTTATCAGACAGCTTGCGCAAGTCGACACGACCGCGAACGAGCAATGTGCCATCGCCTTGCTCTCGAAAGTCATCCACCGGCAAATCGCTCTCGTCACGAATGTCACCAACGATTTCCTCGAGCACATCCTCCAGCGTCGCCACACCCTCGACAGTGCCATACTCATCAACCACGATCGCCAGGTGGCGGTGACTGTCCTGGAAGGTATGTAATAGCTGTGGCAGCGGCGCGCTATCCGGCACGAACAGCGCGTCCTTGCGAATCACCTCCCAGTCGATCTGGTCGTCATCGTGCTCCAAGAGCCAGTACAACAGGTCCTTGGCCAGTACGACGCCGGTCACGTCAGAAAGATGCATCGTCGGCGAGAATGGGAAGCGACTGTGACCGGACTTCCTGACGAGCTCGATTGCCTCGTAGCGATCCATCGTTGCGGACAGATGACGTACATCCTTGCGCGGCAACATCACGTCTCTAGCGTCCAGGTAGCGCAACTGTGTCGCGCCGACGATGATCTCGGCGGTCTGGGCGCCGAGCGCCCCCTCGCTCCGTCCAAGTGCAGCCAGCAGTCGCAGTTCCTCGGACGAGGTTACCGGAACGTCGACGTCGCCGCGAATCGAACGGGAGATCTTTTCGCTAACCGCAACCAGCGGCCGTAACAGTATCGCCAGCCAGTTGATGCCATGAGCGACAGGTACGGCAAGCATAGACGCGTATGTAATGCCAAGCGTCTTGGGAATGATCTCCGTGAACAGTAGCACGGCAATCGTGAATATGATCGTAAATATCCACAATGTTTTGACGTCGAACACGTTAGCGTAGCTTGCGCCGGCGACCGCGGCGCCGACAGTATGGGCCGCAGTGTTTAGTATCAGGATCGCGGCGATCGGCACGTCCATGTTTTCCTTAAAGCCGGACAGCAGCTGACCGGCTTGCTTCCTACTTTGACCAACCAGGGCAATTTGCGACCTGGTCAGAGACAGTAGAACGGATTCGAAGATCGAACAAAGGAACGAAATGACAAGTACGACACTTACAGCTATAACGAAAAGCAGCATGTTGCCTCCGTAAGAAATGAGGTTTCATATTAGCTCACGGAAACTGCTTTCGGAACGCCGGCTGAGCAAGAATCAGCGAAATTGGCATGGAGACGATGCCAACCCATCCAACATTTCCTATGCCGGTCGGAACATGCTCACGGTCCAGGAGCAGACGCCGGGGATCACGCTTGTTTACGTGTAGGGACTATCAGAACCGGACATTTGGACTTTTGTAGAACACCCCCACTGACGCTCCCAACCAGTAGCTGAATTGCGGCACCTCGACCGTGGGAGCCCAGTATTATCAGATCCGCATTCAGCCTAGTCGCTTCCTCGAGAATTGTTTCTACCGTTGGTCCTTGCACAAGTAAAGCCGTTGCATCCAACTTCGCCTCGCGCAGTTGATTTGCACAATCCTGGACTTGTCGATGTTGGTTATGAAATTCCTTCGCTACAGAATCTCGAACGGATTGTGGTCCCGCATCCCAGCCAACAAAAGCCGGGTTTGGCTCAGCCACGTACAGTAACCACACCTTTGCTGATAACTCGGTGGCGAGTGAACTGGCAAAAGCCAAAACCTTTTCAGTACATTCAGATAAATCCAGTCCTACAAGGAGCTTCATCGCGTGTCTCCGGCGGCTAATCCTTATGTCTGCACGGGTCAATTTCAGTCGCTAAACCAGTCTAGTGCGGAAATGCATGGTTGTCTGCAGTGGGT
>JAPHSC010000268.1 GCA_026193125.1 Gammaproteobacteria bacterium | reverse complement strand
CTTGCCTTCACCGCCACGCAGATTCCACATATCGAGAATCGTCGTTACCCGAGCCTGCTGGCCGGCAATCTGTATCCCGATGGCATTCCCATCGTACCGGAGGAGCAGCTGGATGCCCTGCTGCGGGAAAATGAGGTGGATGAAGTGGTGTTCGCCTACTCCGACGTGAGCCTGGACTACGTCGACGAACGCAAAAAACTGGTCGAGTCCCACGGTGTGAAATTCTCCACCTACGACGTGGACGCGACCATGCTGCCCTCAATCAAACCAGTGATCGCCGTGTGTGCCACACGCACCGGTTGCGGCAAGAGCCAGACCTCTCGTCGAGTAATGGACATTCTGAAAAAAGCCGGCAAGAAAGTGGTGGTGATTCGTCACCCCATGCCCTACGGCAACCTCGCAGCCCAGGCTGTGCAGCGCTTTGCCACCGTCGAAGACCTCAATTTTTATGAGTGCACGATTGAGGAACGTGAAGAATACGAGCCGCATATTCAAAACGGTTTCGTCGTCTATGCCGGTGTGGATTACCAGGCCATCCTCGACCAGGCTGAGAAAGAGGCGGATGTGGTGATCTGGGATGGCGGTAATAACGATACGCCTTTTTATAAGCCCGACCTGTGGATCACGGTTACCGATCCGCATCGGGCCGGACATGAAATGATCTATTTCCCGGGTCTGGAAAATTTCACGCGCGCCGACATGATCATCATCAACAAGATCGATTCGGCCAAGCCAGAGGGTATCGCTGCCATAGAGGCCAGCGCGAAGAAGCTCAACCCAAAGGCCACCGTGGTACGCGCCCGCTCACCCTTGAGCGTGCCCAGTTCCGACTTTATTAGGGGCAAAAAAGTATTGGCGGTGGAAGATGGCCCGACACTGACCCATGGTGGTATGCAGTTTGGCGCCGCGGTAGTGGCTGCGAAGTTGTATGGCGCCGCCGAACTGGTTGACCCAAGGCCCTGGGCCGTTGGGGAGATCGCTGAGACTTTCCAGAAGTACCCGGACATCGGCCCGCTATTGCCGGCAATGGGTTATGGCGATCGCCAGGTCATGGATCTGGAAACCACCATCAACGCGGTCGAATGTGACCTGGTGCTGATCGGCACGCCGATCAGCCTGGCGCGCATCATCGACATCGACAAGCCCTCGCTGCGGGTTAGCTATCGCCTCGCAGAGGAAGGTAATGCCCTGGTCGAGGCGGTCGAATACCTGGCGCTGCACGCCGATAAGGAACACGCCGCATAGGCGCGGAGTAAGCAACAAACACATTGCTGCTTGAGGCCGGAACCTGTCCAGGGTATCCGGCCTTTTCTTTTGTCTTGAACAGCTGTGCCCCGCAAACAGGCAGGCGAGTGTTCGTACGCTCCATTCAGTTGATATTCAGCATGCCCGGCCTTTAATGAACCCGACAGACGATGTCGGAGCAGCAAGAGGGCAGGAGCATGACAACACGTAACTACACAGAGCGAAAGTTCGAATCGACGTTGAGCCTGACAAGGGGAGTAGTAGTCGGCTTGGCACTCGTACTGTGCGGCCTGGGCGGACCTCTCATGGCAGCCCAACCCGCTGTTACCGAGGCCACCTCCGGTGTGGATCGTGAAAGCACCAGTATCAGTTTTCTGCTTACCGACTCAAATAACCCATCGGCCCGCTGGCAGCGTCAGCACAGCTATGCACCACTGCTTGCAGGCACTCCGCGTAACAACTCCGAGGGGCGACGCGTTAACAACAAGTCCGCTGTGTCATCGGCGCTGATCACCCAGGCTGTCAACGACGATTTCTGGATTTACGACGCCTGGGTTGAGCTGTCCTACGACCAGGACCACGATGGCTATTACACTGACTTTCGCCTGGTGTTCGATACCGATACCTACTACAGCATCGCCGATGTGTTTGCGGTTGTGTATTTAAGCTACGAAGGTGGTCCATGGAACGAATTCGCCTACACCTACGACTTCACTATCTATGCCAATAGCCCCGACGATGTGTACGTGATCGAGACCACCCTGGCCACCGGCTATCCCACCGGCGACTATGATCTGCTGATCGAAATTTACGATAGTTATACCGGTTACCTGGTGGCGGACCTGGGTCCCGAATGGGCAGACTTGAGCTACCTGCCCCTGGAGGACCTGCAGTACGACACGCCGGTCGTTGTACGCTCAGAGGT
>JAPHSC010000290.1 GCA_026193125.1 Gammaproteobacteria bacterium | reverse complement strand
GGGAAAACGTCCTGGGAACCCTGAACAAAGGCGTAGCAGTGTTGATGAGCGGTCTGGATTATGAGCGTGTGGTGCTCTCCGGGGGCCCGCTGGGCATCATGCAGGCCGCTATGGACCTCGTTGTACCCTATGTGCACGAGCGCAAGCAGTTTGATCGCAGCATCGGCGAGTTTCAGTTGATGCAGGGCAAGCTGGCGGATATGTACACCACTATGAATGCCTGCCGTGCCTATGTGTATGCGGTAGCGGCGGCATGCGATCGGGGTCAGTCAGCGCGCAAGGACGCAGCCGGCGTGATTCTGTATGCCGCCGAGAAAGCCACCTGGATGGCGCTGGAGGCAATCCAGGCCCTGGGTGGAAACGGCTACATCAACGACTACCCGGCCGGACGATTGCTGCGGGACGCGAAGCTCTATGAAATCGGTGCCGGGACCAGCGAGGTTCGACGCATGTTGATCGGACGCGAACTGTTCCAGGAATCGGTCTAGGGAGCCAGGCATGACAATAATCAAATCCGCTATCGACAGGCGCTCCGCCGAGTTTGCCGCCAACCGGGCAGCTATGCAGTCGCTGGTGGACGAACTGCGATCTCGTGCCGTCGCGGTGAAACGCGGTGGCAGCGACGCGGCCCGGGACAAGCACCTGGCGCGCGAAAAACTACTCCCCAGGGACAGGGTACGTACCTTGCTGGACATGGGATCGCCGTTTCTGGAAGTCGGCCAGTTCGCCGCCTACGGCATGTACGGTGGGGAAATATCCTCCGCCGGCATGATCGCCGGCATTGGACGCATCGCGGGCCAGGAATGCATGGTGGTCGCGAATGATGCAACGGTGAAGGGTGGTACTTACTACCCGATCACGGTGAAGAAGCACTTGCGCGCCCAGGAGATCGCCCAGGCAAATAACTTGCCCTGCGTCTACCTGGTCGATTCGGGCGGGGCCTATCTACCCATGCAGGACGAGGTGTTTCCCGACAGGGACCACTTCGGACGCATTTTCTATAACCAGGCCCAAATGTCGGCTCAGGGCATTCCGCAGATTGCCGTGGTCATGGGTTCCTGTACCGCCGGCGGCGCCTATGTTCCGGCCATGTCCGATGAAAGCATAATCGTGCGCAACCAGGGAACGATTTTCCTGGGTGGACCACCCCTGGTGAAGGCTGCCACCGGCGAGGTGGTTAGTGCCGAGGACCTCGGGGGTGCCGACGTGCATTCCCGCGTTTCCGGCGTCACGGACTACTATGCCCAGAACGACACCCACGCGCTGGGCATGGCGAGACGCATCGTCGGCAATCTCAACCGCGTCAAACAACCACAACTGGCTATACGCGAGACGCGTGACCCGCTGTTTCCCGCGGACGACATGTACGGCATCGTATCGGAGGATTCACGCAAGCCCTTCGATGTGCGCGAGATCATTGCACGCATCGTGGATGGCAGTGAGTTTGATGAATTCAAGCAGCTCTATGGGACTACGCTGGTATGCGGGTTCGCCCACATTTTTGGCTACCCGGTTGGCATCGTAGCCAATAATGGCATCCTGTTTTCTGAGTCGGCCCTCAAGGGCACTCATTTTATTGAATTGTGCAGCCAGCGAAAAATCCCGCTGGTGTTTCTGCAAAATATCACCGGCTTCATGGTGGGCAGGAAATATGAGGCCGGTGGCATTGCCAAGGACGGGGCCAAGATGGTTACCGCCGTGGCTTCGACCAGGGTGCCCAAGTTCACCGTTATCATCGGCGGCAGTTTCGGCGCCGGCAATTACGGTATGTGCGGCAGGGCCTATAGCCCGCGTTTCCTGTGGACCTGGCCCAACTCGCGAATTTCCGTAATGGGCGGCGAGCAGGCCGCAAACGTGTTGGGGCAGGTACGACGGGATAACATGGAGGCGCGCGGCGAGCAGTGGAGCGCTGAGGATGAAGAGAGCTTCAAGACGCCGGTGCGTGAACAATACGAGACCCAGGGTAACCCTTATTACGCCAGCGCACGCCTGTGGGATGACGGCATCATTGATCCGGCTGACACCCGCACCGTGCTGGGCCTGTCCATTTCGGCGGCGCTGAATGCGCCGATTGAACCTACGCACTTTGGCGTGTTCAGGATGTAATCTGCCGAGTGCGGCTGGAGCAACAAATGTTCGACAAGATCTTGATAGCCAATCGCGGAGAAATCGCCTGCCGCATCATGCATACGGCGCGACGCATGGGCGTTGCCACGGTTGCCGTGTACTCCGAGGCGGATGCCAGCGCCCGACACGTGGCCATGGCGGACGAGGCGGTATTGATCGGTCCGCCGGCGGCTGCTCAGTCCTATTTACAGATAGAGCGATTGATCGAGGCAGCACAGCGCACGGGCGCCCAGGCGATACACCCGGGATATGGATTCCTGTCCGAGAACGCGGCCTTTGCCAGGGCTTGCGTGGATGCCGGATTGGTGTTCATCGGCCCGCCCGTATCAGCCATACAGGCCATGGGTTCCAAGAGCGAGGCCAAGCGGCTCATGCAGGCGGCCGGCGTACCCCTGGTGCCCGGTTATCATGGTGAGGACCAGGATTCGGGCATGCTGGCGGAACAGGCTGCAGCTATCGGTTACCCGGTCCTGATCAAGGCCTCGGCCGGTGGTGGCGGCAAAGGCATGCGGGTGGTAAACGATGCAGGTGAATTCGCCGCGGGCCTGGCTGCGGCCAAGCGCGAATCCCGGGCCGCTTTCGGTGACGACCAGGTGCTGATTGAGAAGTACCTGCTGCGGCCCAGGCACATAGAAATACAGGTGTTTGCGGACACCCATGGCAACTGCGTGTACCTGTTCGAACGTGATTGTTCACTCCAGCGCCGGCACCAGAAAGTCGTGGAAGAGGCGCCCGGGCCCGGTCTGAGCGAGTCCCGTCGCAAGGAAATGGGCGAGGCGGCGGTGGCTGCTGCGCGCGCTATCGCTTACACCGGTGCCGGCACGGTGGAGTTTATCGTTTCCTCCGACGGTCAATTTTTCTTCATGGAAATGAATACCCGGCTACAAGTGGAACACCCGGTCACCGAGTGCATCACCGGCCAGGACCTGGTTCAGTGGCAGTTACTGGTGGCTGCCGGGGAAGAGTTGCCGACTGCCCAGGACGGACTGGCCATCAACGGTCATTCGATCGAGGCGCGCATCTACGCAGAGGATCCGGAACGTGATTTCCTGCCCGCCACGGGCGCCTTGAGGCACTTGCGCTTTCCCCTGGAGAGCGATCATGTGCGGGTGGATTCGGGGGTGCGCGAGGGGGACGTGATTTCTGTGCACTACGATCCGATGATCGCCAAGCTCATCGTTTGGGATCATGATCGCGCTGCCGCGCTACGACGCATGCAACAGGCCCTGTCAGAGACCGAAATCGTGGGTCTGACCACCAACGTGGATTTTCTGTATAGCATTATTTCCAACCCGGCCTTTCGCGAGGGCGGGGTCGATACGGGCTTTATCGACAGGCACCGGGATGAGTTAACGGCCGGGTCGAATCCCGATCCTGATCGCACCCTGGCCCTGGCAAGCCTGTTCTTGCTGGTACAACGCAAGCTGCAGTCGATAAGCCAGGCACAGGCGTCCCACGATCCCTGGTCGCCCTGGCAGCGAGGTGATGGCTGGCGCATGAATGATGACAGCAACTGTGTGCTGGAATTTGACCTGGGGCAGGAGCGACTTACGGTCAGGGCTCACTATAGTGGTGAGCACTACCGGTTGGACCTGCCGGGTGGCAGCGTTGACGGCGAAGCGCGCTTTGACGAGGACGGTATGTTGCTGGCGAGCCTGGATGGTTTGAGGGTAAGGGCCAGGGTAGTGCAACAGGATCAGCGCATCACCGTGCTGCTGGATGGGCACCGCCAGGACCTGCTACTGCATGATCCCCTGGAGTCAGGACAGGAACTTGAGGCCGGCCCCGGCAATCTCCGTTCGCCCATGCCGGGCAAGGTGCTGCAGGTAATGGTGGCGTCCGGCGAAAAGGTAGTGCGGGGCGCACCCCTCATCATCCTGGAAGCGATGAAAATGGAACACACCATTGTTGCGCCGGCCGATGGCACGGTGACCCGGGTTTGTTTCCTTCAGGGTGACTTGATCGACGAGGGCGTGGACCTGGTGGAGTTTCTCGCCGACTGATCAGGCGCTGGCGCTTTGTATCCGCTCCCGGTTTCTGTACGTATCAAGCACTTTGGCCAGGTAGCGGCCGGTGTGGGATTCGTCTACCCGACAGACGGTTTCCGGTGTGCCGGCAGCCACCACCCTTCCGCCTGCCTCACCGCCTTCGGGTCCTAAATCGATGACATAATC